>NZ_JAOCGL010000029.1:0-39175 GCF_029842485.1 Stenotrophomonas sp. GD03777 | reverse complement strand
CCACCGCACCGTCGACGGCCTTCGGCACCGGCGGTACCGCTGCGGCCGGGCGGAACGCCAGCATGCGCAGCACCGCCATTTCAAAGCCGGCGCGCGGGCTCGGCGCCAACGGCAGGTCGCGTCGACCATTCAGGGCCATCTGGTACCAGAGCTGCACCACTTCCGGGCGCAGGCGCTCGGCGAATGATGCGACATCCAGGCCTTCCGCGACGGCGGCACCCGGCACCAGCTGCTGCACCTGGATGCGGTGCAGGCCTTCGGCGAGCGCTTCCAGCACGCCACTCCAGTCCGGCGAGAATTCGGCCAACGCGGCCACCACCTGCAGCAGGCGCGGGCCATCGCCCTCGGCCAGCGCATCGAGCATCGCCGCCACCTGGGTGCGATCCACAGTGCCCAGCATGGTGCGCACCACATCCTCGCGCAGCGCGCCGCCGGCATAGGCGATCGCCTGGTCCAGCAGTGACAGGCCGTCACGCAGGCTGCCGTCAGCGGCCTTGGCCAACTGCACGATGGCGCTGCCGTCGGCCTCGATCTCTTCCGCCGCCAGGATGCGGGTCATCTGGCCCTGGATCTGGTCTTCGTCCAGGCGCTTGAGATTGAACTGCAGGCAGCGGCTGAGCACGGTGACCGGCAGCTTCTGCGGGTCGGTGGTGGCCAGCAGGAACTTCACGTGCTCCGGCGGCTCTTCCAGCGTCTTCAGCAGTGCGTTGAACGCCGCCTTGGACAGCATGTGCACTTCGTCGATCAGGTAGACCTTGTATTTGCCGCGCGAAGGCATGTACTGCGCGTTCTCGATCACCTCGCGCACGTCGTCCACGCCGGTGTTGGACGCGGCGTCGATTTCCAGCAGGTCGATGTAGCGACCGGCGTCGATGTCCAGGCAGGCGGCGCACTGGCCGCACGGGTCGGCACTGGTGCCCTGCTCGCAGTTGAGCGACTTGGCGAAGATGCGCGCGATGGTGGTCTTGCCCACGCCACGGGTACCGGTGAACAGGAACGCGTGGTGGACACGGCCGCTGTCCAACGCATTGCTGAGCGCACGGACCACGTGTTCCTGGCCCACCAGCTCGGCAAAACGCTTCGGACGCCACTTGCGGGCAAGGACGAGATAGGACATCAGGCCACCGTTTTCCATCGGAAGTTCCATTGTGCCATGCCTGTCCAGCCCCTTCGCCAACATCGACCCCGTATGTGTTGCCTGGCCGGGGTGCTTGTGTCCGGCCGCGCCGCCCGCTAGAATCTGCGCCCCTGCTGAGGCGTTTGCCGATGGCAGGATCCGGAGAGGTGTCCGAGTGGTTGAAGGAGCACGCCTGGAAAGTGTGTAAGCGTCTAAACCGCGCTTCGGGGGTTCGAATCCCCCTCTCTCCGCCAGACAAACGCAAAGGGCCGCCCACAGGGTGGCCCTTTGCGTTTGTCTGGCGGATGGGATGGGTGGTGAGAAGCCCCGCCGGGGTTCGACGGTTCTGCAGGAGCAGAACCGGACAGCCGCAGGCTGGTCCCGGGGCGCAACGCGCATCGGGATCGGGTGCAGGGATGCACCCGACAATCCCCCTCTCTCCGCCAGATAAATGAAGAAGCCGCCCAGTGGGCGGCTTTTTTGTTTGGCTGGCGGGAATCGTCGCAGGTACTACCGGACTGAACAGGGCCTGCCGTCGTGGCCGGTCCAACGGCCCGCCCGCCGACGGCGCGCGATCCGCCGCAGGTCATCTGCGCCGGAGCAGTCCCCGCACGCAGGCGCCGACGAACGCCAGCCCCAGCAGCACCCACACGACCGCCATTCCCCACAGCGCACCGAACGTGTCCAGGACCGGATCCAGCCGCGGTTGCGCCGGGTCGTACAGCACGCGTACCGGCTGCCCAGTCTCATAGCCGAAGATCATGCCGCCCTGCGGATACGAGACGCGTTGGCCGGTCGCGGTGGTGAACGCGACCTGCGGATGCGATCCGCCGGCGTTCAGGCGCTCGACCTGGCCATCAACGGCCTGCGCGACCGCCAGGAACTCAAGACGATGTGTCACCTCGAAGGCGGCCACAGCAAGGATCAACAGACCCACCACGCCAAACAGCAGACCGCGCATGAGCTGGGCAGTCCGGAAAAAAGAAGGGTCGGGCATCGCTGGGCAGCTCCGTTGCAGGCGGGAAGACGAATGCGGCCGGCGGATCCTGCCGCGCGGTCAGTCCCACGTGTGGAAAGCATAGCCCAGAAGCCACTGCGCCCCACTGCACGCCATCGCCACCGGATGCGCCTCGCCATTGCCCGCCACCGACGCACCCGCCTGGTACAGGCGCCTGCATTCCGCACGCTCATTCGAGTGGGGAGACGTCACCTGTAAAGGGATTGGCATCGCTCCATGTACCCTTGAACGTTTCGCCCCCTCCCAACGTCTGGACGGTTGAAATGCAGCCGGGCAACTCCATGGCATTTCCCATGAATCTCCGCCTCTACCGCCCCGCCGATGCCAGCGCCTGCCTGTCGATTTTCGACAGCAACGTACCCACCTACTTCGCGCCCGAAGAGCGCAGCGACTTTGAATGCTTCCTGCGCGAACAGGCCACGGACTGTGCATTCCAGGTGATCGAGCGCGATGGAAACGTCGTCGCCTGTGGCGGCCTCTCGCGCCGTAGCGACGGCAGCGCCGGCTTCTGCTGGGGCATGGTGCAGCGCGCGCTGCACCGCCAGGGACTGGGCCGCGAACTGGCACTCGCGCGCCTGCACCAGGCTGAAAGCGATCCGTCGATCGACCGCATCGCGCTCAGCACCAGCCAGCACACCCAGGGCTTCTATGCCGGCCTGGGTTTCCAGGTGACGCGCATCGTGCCCGATGGGCATGGCGCCGGGATCGACGCCGTTGAGATGGAGCGGGAGCTCTAGCGCTCCCGCCCCGGTGCCATCCACGAAGGGCGTGGATCTACCGCAGGCATCCCCTGCTCAGAACCCGACGCGCAGGTTGATCTGCCCACCCACATCGCGGCGGCCATCGCCATGCTGGCCCTGTACGAACATCGACAGCTGGCTGTTGCGGCCGAGGCCGACCGCCACGCCCACCTGGCTGACCAGGGCATTGCGTGCCATCACCGCGCTGTAGACATCGAATGCATCGCCACCGACCGCAAAGCGGTTGCGGCTGGCCACATCGGTATCCCCCGACGCATGCTGCCAACCCAGGCCGACCGTCAGCTGCGCCGGGAAGCGCTCGCCGCTGCCCACGTCCCAGCGCCCACGCACGCCCACGGTGCTGACATTGAGCGTGTCCTTGCCGCCTTCCAGCACCAGTGCCGCGCTGCCGCCCTGCTCCACCGCACGATCGCTGTCGACCCAGTGCTTGGTGAACTGCACATAGGGCTGCAGCTGGGTCCTGCCGTGGGTCCATGTCCAGCTGCCTTCCACCTGGGCGATGGTCACATCGGAATCCTGGCGGCTGTACAGGGTCTGGCCCAACAACGGCACTTCACGCGTGGCGCGCGTGCGGTAGTCACCGCGCGACACGCTGCCACCCACCGCAAAGCCGTTGTTCCACTGTCCCTGTGCATACAGGCCGAACGTGTTGCCACGCAGGCGGGCCCGCGAGCTGCGATCATACAGCCGCGTATCCAGCCGTTCGTTGCCGGCCGCTGCACCCAGCACCACATGCTCGCCCAGCTGCCAGTCGACACCGGCCATCAGCGCATTGCGATTGGCGCGGATCTCATCGCCATTGCCGTCACCATCCTGCCTGAACACCTTGCCACTGCCGGCCAGCCAGGCCGAAGCGCGCTCGCCACGCACGGTCGGCAACTCGCTGCCGAGTCGCTGGCGGATGCCTTCTTCCAGGTAGTTGTCGTACAGCAGCACCGCGCGGCTGGCCGCGTGCACTTCACCGGAGAGCTGTTCGAATGCGCTGCGCGCAGTGCCGGCGTCATACATCAGCACCGTGTTGTACAGGCCCAGGGCCGCGCCACTCTGCGGCAGGCTGTCCAGCGCCGCGGCGGTGTTGTACTGGTTGCGCGTGTTGGCCACGGTGGTGAACGCTGCGGTCTGTGCCACGTCGATCTGCAGGTTGGCCGTGTTGGCGGTGTAGACCGGGGTGATGGTCAGGAAGGCCGACGGCGAGGTTGCCGAGGCGAACTGCCCACTCACGCCACCGCCCGCATTGACCACCGTGTACTGCTGGCCCTGCTGGTAGCTGGTGCTCGGCGAAATGGTATTCACCCGCACGGTGCTGCCGCCCACATTCGCGCTGCCGCCCACCTGCACCGTGTCGCTGCCGGTGGCGCCCAGGTCGATGCCCAGCGTGCTGCCCGGTGACAGGTTCAGATTGCCGCCCACCGTGATCGTGCCGGTGCCGTTGCCTGCACCACCGCCATTGCCCGCGCCATTGCCCGGCGACAGCACGCCGCCGCTGGACACCGTCACGCCACCGCCGGTACCCCCGATGGTGCCGGTGCCGGACAGGGTCGTGCCGCTGCCGATGGTCCACTGTCCGCCGATGTTGCCGGTGACATTCAGGCCGCCGCCGGTGACCTGGCCGGTGCCGCTGAAGCCACCACTGTTGCCGCCCAGATTCAGCGTGCCCGGGCCGGCCTGCACGATGCTGCCACCGCCGGTGATGCTGCCGCCAAGCGTGGTGGTGCCACCGGTATTGATGACCAGGCCACCGTTGTTGGTGATGTTGCCGGTGATCGCGCCGCTGGCTCCACCATTGCCGACCTGCACGGTGCCGCCGGCATTGATGGTGGTACCCCCGGTGTAGGTGTTGTTGCCGGTCAGCGTGAGGGTGCCGGTGCCGGCCTGGGTCAGGCCGCCACTGCCGCTGATGGTGCCGCCCACCGTGGTGTTGCCGCCGACGTTGAACACCAGGCTGCCGTTGTTGCTGACATTACCGGTGATCGCACCACTGGCGCCACCATCGCCGACCTGCAGCGTGCCGCCGGTGTTGATGGTGGTGCCGCCGGTGTAGGTGTTGTTGCCGGCCAGGATCACGGTACCGGTGCCCGCCTGGGTCAGGCCACCGCTGCCGCTGATGGCGCCGCCGACGGTGGTGTTGCCGCCCACGTTGAACACCAGGCTGCCGTTATTGGTGACGCTGCCGCCGATCGCACCGGTGGCGCCGCCATTACCCACCTGCAGCGTGCCACCCGTGTTGATGGTGGTCGGGCCGGTATAGGTGTTGTTGCCGGTCAAGGTCAGCGTACCGCTGCCGGCCTGGGTCAGGCCGCCACTGCCGCTGATGGTGCCGCCCAGCGTGGTATCGCCCGCCAGGTTGGACACCAGCGTGCCGTTGTTGGTGACATCACCGACGATTGAGCCCGTTGCCCCGCCATTGCCCAGCTGCAGCGTACTGCCGGCGTTGATGGTCGTGCCGCCGGTATAGGTGTTGGTCCCGGTCAGCAGCAGCGTACCGCTGCCCGCCTGGGTCAGGCCGCCGCTGCCACTGATGGTGCCGCCCAGCGCGGTGTTGCCGGCCACGTTGGAAATCAACGCGCCATTGTTGGTGATGTCGCCAGCGATGGCGCCGGTCGCGCCGCCGTTGCCCACCTGCAGCGTGCCGCCGGTATTGATGGTGGTCCCGCCGGTGTAGGTATTGTTGCCCACCAGGGTCAGCACACCGCTACCGGCCTGGGTCAGGCCACCACTGCCGCTGATCGCACCGCCGACCGTGGTGTTGCCCGCAACGTCGAACACCAGGCTGCCGTTGTTGGCAACGTTGCCGGTGATCGCGCCGGTCGCACCGCCATTGCCCACCTGCAACGTGCCACCGGCATTGATGGTGGTGCCGCCGGTATAGGTGTTGTTGCCGGTCAGGGTCAGCGTGCCGCTGCCGGCCTGGGTCAGGCCGCCACTGCCGCTGATGGTGCCACCGAGCGTGGTGTTGCCGGCCACGTTGGATACCAGCGCACCGTTGTTGGTGATGTCGCCGACGATCGCGCCGGCCGCACCGCCGTTGCCGATCTGCAATGTGCCACCGGCATTGATGGTGGTACCGCCGGTGTAGGTGTTGTTGCCGGTCAGCACCAGCGTGCCGCTGCCGGCCTGGGTCAGGCTGCCACTGCCGCTGACCACCGCGCCCACGGTGGCCGTCGTACCCAGGTTGTAGACCAGGCTGCCGTTGTTGGTGATGTCGCCCAGCACCGAACCGGTGCTGCCGCCGTTGCCGATCTGCAGCGTACTGCCACCGTTGATGGTGGTGCCTCCGGTATAGGTGTTGTCGCCGCTCAGGGTCAGCGTGCCGGTACCGCTCTGCACCAGGCCGCCGGTGCCACTGAGCACGCCGGCGAACGTGGTGCTGGCGTTGTTGCCGCCGGTAGTCAGGGTTGCACCGCCCAGCACCACGCTGGAACCGGTCACGCCAGCGAGGCCTCCGATGCTCTGGCTGCCACCGGCACTGATATCCAGCGTACCGGCACCGGCCAGGTTGACCGTGCTGGCACCGGACAGGCTGCCACCGGCCGCCACCGCCAGCGTGCCACTGTTGATGGTGGTGGCACCGGTATAGGTACTCGCACCGCCGAGGGTGACCGTCGCCGCGCCATCCTTCAGCAGGCCGCCAGCGCCGCTGATCGGGCCGTTCAAGGTCAGTGCGTTGCTGCCGCCCAGAGTCAGCGTGCCGCTGGCCAGCTGCACGGTGTTGGCCAGCGTCAACACGCTGGTGCCATCCAGGCTGGCGTTGCCGCCTACGGTCAGCGCACCGGTTCCCAGCGAACCGTCGTTGCCCAGTAGCAGGCCACCGGCATTGAGGGTCACGCCGCCCGTGAAGACGTTGACGCCAGTCAAGCCCTGGATGCCTGCGCCGTTCTTTACCAGCCCCCCTGCACCTCCGATGGTGCCGGCGAAAGTGGTATTGCCCACGCCATTGAGGGTCAGCGTGCTGCCACCCAACGCCACTGAAGAGCCTGCCACGCCTGCAAGCGAACCGATCGCCTGCGCGCCCCCCGCACTGATGTCGAAGGTGGTACCGGCGTTGGCCAGGTTCACCGCACCCGTCGCAGCGAGGCTGCCACCGGCGCCGATCGCCAGCGTGCCGGCATTGATGGTGGTGCCACCGGTGAAGGTGTTGGTGCCGGTCAACGTCTGGGTACCGGAGCCTTCCTTGATCAGCCCACCGGAGCCGGCCACCGAGCCACTGAACGTGCCATTGGTGGCGTCTCCGATCGTCAGCGTGTTGGCGCCCAGATTCACCGTGCCGTTGCCGATCAGGGTGCCGAACTGCTGCGTGCCGCTGCCTGCCGACAGATCGAAGGTCGCCCCCGAGGCCAGGTTGACGATGCCACTGGCGTGCAGGCTCGCGCCCGCACCCAGTGCCAGCGTACCAGCGTTGATGTTGGTGCCGCCGGTGTAGGTGTTGGTGCCGTTCAAGGTCAGCGTCGCGGCACCCTCCTTGGTCAGGCTGCCGGTACCACTCAGGTTGCCGTTGAGGGTGAGGTTGTTGCTGCCCAGGACGGTCAACGCGTTGTTGAGGATGAAGTTGTTGCCGAGGATGACCGCAGTGTTCGAATCGAGCGTCGCAGCGCCTCCGACCGTCACCGTACCGGTGCCCAGCGCAGCATTGTTGCCGACCACCAGGCCACCGGCGTTGAGCGCCACGCCACCGCTGAAGGTGTTGGCACCATTGAGCGTCTGCACGCCCGCACCGTTCTTGATCAGGCCGCCACTGCCGCCGATCACACCGCTGAAGGTGCTGTCCACGGTGCCGCCCAGGGTCAGCGTGCTGCCACCCAGCGCCACCGTGCTGCCCGCCACGCCGGCCAGCGAACCGATGGCCTGGTTACCCGCGGAGATGTCGAGCGTGCCCGCACCGGCCAGGTTCACCGCGCCGGTTGCGGCGAGGCTGCCACCGGCACCGATTGCCAGTGTGCCGCTGTTGATGGTGGTCCCCCCGGTGTAGGTGTTGGCACCGCTCAGGGTTACGGTGGACGCACCGTCCTTGATCAGCCCGCCCGTGCCGGAAATCACGCCCCCCAGTGTCAGCGCCTGGCTGCCGAGCAGATCGAGGCTGGCACCCGCTGCCAGCCCGATGTTGTTGGCAAGGCTGACGCCGGTCGTTGCATCCAGCGTCGCGTTGCTTCCGACCGTCAACGCACCGCTGCCGAGCGCAGCGTTGTTGCCGACCACCAGGCCACCGCCGTTCAGTGCAACGCCACCGCTGAACAGATTGGCGCCACCCAGCGTGAGGATGCCGGCGCCATTCTTGACCAGGCCACCGGTGCCGGAAATCGCGCCATCGAAGAGGCTGTTGCCCACGCCACCGAGTGTCAGCGTCTGTGCCCCCAGGCTCACCGTCGAGCCGGCCACGCCGTTCAACGACCCGATGGTCTGGCCGGCCCCTGCGGTGGAGATATCGAAGCCGGTGCCTGCAGCGCTCAGCGTCACCGCGCCGGTCGCGGCCAGGCTGCCGCCCGGACCAATCGCCAGCGTGCCGGCATTGATGAAGGTGCCGCCGGTGTAGGTGTTGGCACCGGTGAGCGTCTCGATGCCCGCACCGACCTTGGTCAGGGCACCCGTGCCTGCGATCGAGCCACTGAAGGTGCCATTGGTGGCGCCACCGACCTCGATCGAATTGGCGCCGAGGTTCACCGTACCATTGCCGACCAGGGTGCCGAACTGCTGCGTGCCGCTGCCGGCAGACAGGTCCAGCGTGGCACCGGTGGCGAGGTTCACGGTACCGCTCGCCGCCAGGCTGGCACCGGCGCCCAGCGCCAGCGTGCCGGCGTTGATGTTGGTGCCACCGGTATAGGTGTTGGCGCCGTTCAAGGTCAGCGTCGCGCTGCCATTCTTGGTGAGGCTGCCGGCCCCGGACAGGACGCCGTTGAGCGTCAGTGCATTGGTCCCGAGCACGGTCAGCCCGGCGTTGAGCGCGATGTTGTTGGCCAACGTTGCCAGGCCGGTGGTATCCAGCGTGGCGGCACCACCAACAGTCAATGCGCCGGTGCCCAACGCTGCATCATTGCCAAGCACCAGTCCGCCCGCGTTGAGCGTTACGCCGCCGCCAAACGTGTTGGCACCGGACAGCGTCTGTACGCCCGGGCCTGCCTTGATCAGACCGCCGCCGCCACTGATCACGCCATCGAACGCGGCGTTGCCGGCCGTACCGAAGGTGAGCGAATTGCCGCCCAGCGCCAGGGTGCTGCCACCCGCACCGTTGAGCGCGCCGATGGTCTGGCTGCTGCCGGCACCGGAAATATCAAAGCCAGCGCCTGCACCCAACGTGACATCACCCGCTGCAGCAAGGCTGCCGCCCGCGCCCAGCGCCAGCGTGCCGGCATTGATGGTGGTACCGCCGCTGTAGGTGTTGGCACCGGACAGCGTCAGCGTGGTGGCACCATTCTTGACCAGGCTGCCATTGCCGCCGACCACGCCCGACAGCGTCAGCGCATTGCTGCCCGGCAACGTCAGTACGACGCCCGAGCCCAGCGTGACCGCATTGCCGAGTGTCACTGCCGCGCCCGTGTCCAGCGTGGTGCTGGCATTCACCGCCAGCGCGCCGGTACCGAGCGCATCATTCGCACCGACCACCAGGCCACCGCCGTTCAAGGTCAGGCCGCCACTGAAGGTATTGGTGTTGTTGAGGGTCAGCAGGCCCGCACCGTTCTTGATCAGGCTGCCATTGCCGGCCACCACACCACCGAGGGTGAGATCGTTGCTGCCACCCAGCGTCAGCTGCGTACCGGCACCGAAGTTCACTGCGTTGGCCAGGTTCAGCGCCACGGTGCTGTCCAGCGTGGTCGTGCCACCAATGCCCAGTGCACCGGTACCGAGTGCGCTGGCGTTGCCGAGAATCAGGCCACCGTCGTTGAGTGCAAGGCCACCACTGAAAGTATTGGCACCGGACAGCGTCTGTACGCCCGCGCCTGTCTTGATCAGACCGCCGGTACCATCGATCACGCCGGCAAAGCTGCCACTGCTGGCGCCGCCAAAGGTCAACGACTGCGCGCCCAGCACCAGCTGGCTGCCTGCCACGCCGTTCAGCGCGCCGATGGTCTGCGCCGCACCGGCTGCGGAGATGTCCAGCGTCGCACCGGCACCCGCAAGATCCACCGCGCCGGCCGCGGCAAGACTGCCGCCCGCCCCCAGCGCCAGCGTGCCGGCGTTGATGGTGGTGCCACCGGTGTAGAGGTTGGCGCCGGACAGGGTGAGGCGGGCCGCGCCGTCCTTGATCAGCCCACCGGCACCGAATACCGGACCGGTGAGCGTCAGGTCATTGCCGCCCAGCACGGACAGATTCGCACCGGCGGCCAGGCCGATGAGGTTGCCTACGGTGAGTGCAGACGTTGCATCCAGCGAAGCGTTACCGCCCACGTCCAGCTGGCCGGTACCCAGGGCCTGCGCATTGCCCAGCTGCAGCAGGCCCGCGTTGAGGCCGACCCCCCCGCTGAAGGTGTTGGGTCCATTCAACGCCAGCGTGGCCGTACCATTCTTGACCAGGCTGCCAGTGCCACTGATGAGACCGCCCAGTGACACGTCCTGGCTGCCCAGCAGATCCAGCGCCGCGCCTGCCCCGAGGTTGACGTTGTTGGCGAGGTTCAGCGCTGCTGAACTGTCCAGCGTGGCAGTGGCGCCCACCGACAGTGCACCGGTGCCCAGTGCGCCGGCGTTCCCCAGGAACACGCCGCCGCCGTTGACGGTGAGCCCACCACCGAAGCTGTTGGCGCCGTTGAGGGTCAACGTGCTGGCACCGTTCTTCACCAGCCTGCCGGTACCGGACACCACGCCACCCAGCGTGATCGCCTGCGAGCCCGGCAACGACAGCGCCGCACCCGCGCCCAGGTCAACATTGTTGGTCAGGCTCAACGGGGCGCTGCCATCGAGCGTGACGTTGCCGCCGATGCCCAGTACTCCAGTACCGAGCGCGCCGCTGTTGCCCAGCAGCAGGCTGCCGGCGTCTGCGTTCAGTCCACCGCTGAAAGTGTTGGTGCCGTTCAAGGTCAGTGTCGACGCGCCATTCTTGACCAGGCTGCCGGTGCCAGTGATGTTGCCGCCCAGGGTCAGGTCCTGGCTGCCCGGCAGGGTCAGGGCCGCGCCGAGGTTGATCGCATTGCCCAGGTTCAGCGCCGCAGTGGCGTCCAGCGAGCCGTTGCCACTGACCGTCAGCGCACCGCTTCCCAGCGCACCGGCGTTGCCCAGCACCAGGCCACCGGCCGCAAGATTCACCCCACCGCTGAAGGTATTGGCACCGGTCAGCGTCTGCACGCCGGTACCCTGCTTGATCAGCCCACCGGTGCCGCCGATCACGCCGGCGAAGGTCTGGTTGGTGGCATCACCGAAGGTGAGCGTGCTGCTGCCCAGCGCCAGGGTGCTGCCCGCCACACCGGACAATGCACCGATGGTCTGGTTGCCACCCAGCGCGATATCCAGTGCGCTGCCAGCGCCGGCCAGGCTGACCGCGCCGGTCGCCGCCAGGCTGCCACCACTGGCCAATGCCACCGTTCCGGCATTTACTGCCAGCCCACCCGTGAACGTGTTCGCGCCGCCCAACGTCAGCGTGGCAGCGCCGTTCTTGACCAGGCTGCCGCTCCCGCCAATGACACCCCCCAGCGTCAACGCGTTCGAGCCCAGCACATTGAGCGAACCACCGGCGCCCAGTGTGATGCCATTGCCCACGGTGAGTCCGGTGCTGGCGTCGAGCGATACCGCGCCGCCGACGTTCAGTGCGCCGGTTCCCAGTGCACCGCCGTTGCCCAGCACCAGGCTGCCGGCGTTGAGCGCCAGACCGCCGCCGAATGTATTGGCGCCGTTGAGGGTCAGTGACGATGCACCATCCTTGATCAGGCCACCCGCGCCGCTGATCACCCCGTTGAACGTCAGCGCCTGCCCGCCAAGCAGATTCAGGCTGGCACCCGATCCGAGGCTGACAGCATTGGTCAGCGCCAGCGCCGTGGTGCCGTCGAAGGTAGTGTTGCCGCCGACAGAGAGCGTACCGCTGCCCAGCGCGGCGGCATTGCCCAGCAACAAGCCACCGGCGTTGAGCGCAACACCGCCCGTGAGGCTGTTGACGCCCGACAGGGTCTGCACACCGGTGCCGAGCTTGATCAGGCCGCCGGTGCCTGCGGCGAACGTGCCGCTGTAGCTGGTATTGCCCAGCCCGCCCAGGGTCAGGGTGTGGCTGCCGAGGTTGACCGAACCGCCGAGGCCGGCCAGCGAGCCGATGGTCTGGTTGGCCGCCGCCGAAAGATCCAGGCTGGTGCCAATGTCCAGCGAGATCGCACCGGTGGGCGACAGGCTGCCGCCCGCGCCCAGCGCCAAGGCGCCCCCGGCCAGGTTGAAGCTGCCGCTCAGCGAATTGGCACCGTTCAAGGTCAGCGTGCCGGCACCGTTCTTGGTCACGTTGCCGGCACCGGATATCGAGCCACTCAATGTCAGCGCATTGCTGCCCAGCAGGTTCAGCGAGCCCCCGCCATTGACCACCAGGTTGTTGCCCAGGGTGAAGCCCGCCGTCGTATCCAGCGAGGCGCTGCCACCGACGGTCAGGTTGCCGCTGCCGAGTGCACCGGCATTGCCCAGCAGCAGGCCGCCGGCATTGAGGTTGACGCCACCGGAGAACAGGTTTGCGCCGCCGAGAGTAACGATGCCGGTGTTGCTGACCGTCAGCCCGCCTGCGCCTGAAAGCACGCCATTCAGGCCGAACGCATTGGTCCCGGCCAGGGACAGATTGCCGCCGAGGTTGAACGCATTGGTCAGATTCAGACCGGCCGTGGAGGAGGCGATGGCACCGCCGTTGGCCGTGAACAGCCCTGTGCCGAATGAACCGGCGTTGTTGAAATTGACCAGGCCATCATTGAGCGTCGTCGGGCCGGATCCGCCCCATGCGCCCTGCAGGTTCCAGGTACCGCTGTTGACGGTGAGCCTCTGGAAGTTGAGGTACTGGTTCCAGCCCAGTGTGGTCACCGCTCCGCCGGTGCCGGCCCCCGGACCGCTGACGACGTTCTGCAACACCAGCGTGTTGTTGGCCGCACCACTGCCGGTACCGGCGTCGACCGATCCCGCAGCCGCAACCTTCACCCCGGTAACACCGGTAATCACGCCGGCAACAGCGCTGCCGCCACCGGTCACAACGCTGGAACCCGACACTGCGGTGAAGGTGTTGCCGCCGGTTGAATCACCCAGGTGAACGCTGCCACTGACCGCCCCCGCATTGAGGAACGTATTACCGCCAGAAGCGCCCAGGCCAACACGCCCGTCGATGGTGCCGGTGTTGGTCACATTGGCTGCCGCACCACCGTAGGCCACCACCGTGGTCGCGTCGGAAACGCTGCCTGTGCCGATCAACGACGTGCTGATCAGGCCGGCGTTGTTGATGGTGGTGGTGCCGTTGACATTCTGCGCCACCAGCGCCTGTCCACCGAAGCCCAGCAGCGTTGCGATGTTGACGACACCCTTGATCTGTCCGCTGGCGTTGTTGTTGACGACGATCGCGCTGTTGTTGGCAGAACCATTGCCGATGACCAGGCCGGGCGAGGCAAGGACGATCGAGCTCGGATCGATCGTGCCATTGTTGTTGACCGTCACGTTGTCGCCGGTCAGCGTTGCTGCGTTGCCTCCACCTACGAACGGCGGCGTACGCAGCAACGCACCCGCGGCAATGTTCAGCGTGAGGCCGCTGGTCGCGTTGGAGTAGTTGTTGATGTTGGTGGTGCTGTCGCAGTTTACGGTCGTGGTGCCCGTACACGCCGCGAATGCCGATCCGCTGGCCAGTGTGGCGGCCAGTGCCGCCGCCAGCTGGTGCGCCCGCAATCGCGGCACCCGCCCTGCGCCGACCGCGCTTCCGCCGGGATTCCGGGTGACCTCCGAAGCAACCTGCATTACCCCAAGGGCGCGATTGAAAACCAGACGGTAAATGCGGTTCATCGGCAAATCTCCATGAAAAGACCGGATGGCACAGCTGGCAGGTTTTTCGAGACAATGCGGTCCACCCCTGCTCCCGATACGGGAACAAGGCCTGAAGGCATTAACTCCTGAAAATCTTCACATCTTCACGTGATCGCACCCCGGGACAGGTACGTCAGCGTGTCCACCAGGACGAAAACTCCCCGATTTCGCCCGACGAATGGCGGCACTGTGCGACCGGCCGTGCCAGCGGCATGTGAATCGCGCGCGTTATTTTCATGACGCACGTCAAATAAAATAGGCAGCCAGAATGGTTTTGCCGAAAATGCATATCGCTGCATGTGGCGGAGAATCCATTCCCCGCCATGAGTAAATAAATTCAGCTGCTGGAGAGTTTCATCAGCACCAGGCCGGAAACAATCAGCACCGCTGCACCGATCCGCATCGGGCTGACCTGCTCCCCCAGGAACACGATGCCGACCACGAACGCGCCGACCGCGCCGATGCCGGTCCAGATCGTATAGGCGGTGCCCAGCGGCAGGCTGCGCATGGCCACCGCCAACAGCCAGAAGCTGGCGATCATGCCGATGATGGTGACCACGGTGGGGGTGAGACGGGTGAAGCCTTCGGACTGCTTCATGGACACGGCCCAGACGATTTCCAGCAGGCCGGCAAACAATAGATAGATCCAGGCCATGACGGCCCTCCTCTTGGTAGGGCCAGGCCGTCCTGGTCTTTGATTCCCGATGTGGGGGAGGTCGTTCCTCCTGGCCGGCATTCTAGCAACGGGAGCCACGCCCGGCCGCCGTGGCCGGGAACGGGTTACAGCCGATTCAGTGCGTGAAGCTGGCATCGACGCACCCGCCTGCGCTAGAATGAGCGCCTGCCATCGGCTAGCCGATGTGCGGTCCGGCTGTGGTCTCCGGCGCATCGCGCGCTGCTTCCCCTGATCCGTGAACTGGCCGCCCTCGGGGCGGCCAACGTCTCTATGGTGGCCCCGTCGGCCCCTCGCGACGCTAGGTCGAAAACCCCGCCAGGGCCGGAAGGCAGCAACGGTATCGATCGACGCGGGCGCCGAGGTCAGCCGGCGGGGCCATCGCCTTTTCTGGCGACACCCGGCCCTGGCAGCTGCCAACCCTGGTTGGCGCCCCTCGCCGGGCATGGCCCATCGCTACTGCAGCGCTCGCTCCAGCGCCTCCAGTTCGGCAGCCCGCGCCGTATCAGCGGGCTGGCCGGTCCTGCTCACGGCGGATCCTGCACCAGTACGTGCGGCGCGGTCGGGTCGGCCAGCGGCACGCACTGCCCCGGCTGCGCCACGCGGTGCCCGCGCACGGCCAGCGCTTGGCCATCGGCCACGCTGGCGTAGTGGTAGAGCATCATCCGCGCCTGCAGTTCGATGCTGTACTCACGCTCCAGGTCGTCCACGCCCGTGTGTGACGGGTTGCCATGCAGGCCGCAGTCGTGGGCGATCAGCTCGTTGTCGTTGGCGTAGCGCGCCAGCATCTCCGGAATCGGCCGGGTATCGCCGCTCCAGGTCAGCGCGCCCTGCAGGCGCAGGCCATAGGCCGTCTCCGGCCAGTGATGGCGCACCGGAAACACCTCCAGGCGCATCCCCTCATGCCAGAACGCCTCGCCCACCACGATCAGGTGGAAGGCATCCCAGAAGTTCGCACCGCCCTCGGCCAACACGTTCGGATAGTCAGCAATGCGCTTGTGCAGCAGCGGCACCACCGTGGCAGGCACGTACAGGCGCACCTTGCCGCGCCGGTGCGCATTGAAGAAAGTGTCCACGAACAGGCGCTCGAAGCCGGCCACATGGTCCAGGTGCACATGGGTGACGAACAGCGCCTGCGGCATGTGCCCGTAGTGCGCCTTGAACGCGGTGAGGCCTTCACCGCCGCAATCGATGGTCAGCCACGGGCGACCACCGCGCTCGATCACCGACATCGGCGATCCCAGCTCGACCGCCGACGCATTGCCGACGCCGAGGAAACGCAACGACCAGTCCATCAGGTGCCCCGGTTCCACGCCATGTCATAGGCACGGCGCAGCCGTGCGTAGTCCTTCTGCACATCTTCCACGCTGCGCTCGCCGCGCAGCTTGACCAGCGAACGCAGCAACCGCTTGAGGTTGCGTTCGCGCCAGCCGGTGGCCGGGATGCGGATCACCCCACGGTCGAAATCGATCAGCCAGCCATGGCCACTGCCATCGAACAGGATGTTGTGCGCGTTGAGGTCGGCATGGTCCAGGCCGGCACGGTGGAAACGGGCGATCAGCCGCCCGGTCTCTTCCCAGGGCGCGCCCCGGCCCGCAACCAGTGCGCGGTCGGCCAGCGAGCGCACGTCCTCGATCCGTTCCATCAGGATCGCCGCCCGGTAGCGCAGGCCTTCACGCATGTAGAACGCGGCGATCGGCCGTGGCACTGGCAGCTTCTTCTCGCGCAGCGCGCGCATCAGGCGGAATTCGGCGAAGCTGCGGGTCCGGTCCGAGCCGCGCCAGAGGTACTGGTCGTGGCTGATCCGGGCCGCCATGCCGCCGCGCAGGTAGTGGCGCAGCACGCTGGCACCGAACGGCGCATCGACGAACCAGGCGCTGCCGCGGCCGCCCTCGCCCACCGGGCGGGCCTTGCTGCCCCAGTGCTGGGGCGAGAACAGGCCAATATCGGCTTGCCGCAGCCGCTCGCGGTCGAACAGAATGGCCCCGATGCCGCGACCCTCGCGGCATGGCGTCAGCGCTTCATTGGCGTCGAATGCGACCATTTCATTGAGTCTAACAACACATGGCATCAGCGTCCTCCTCCTTGTGCCTCCTGCGCCTGTCCGCACTTGGCGATGTCACCCACGTGGTGCCCCTGGTGCGCACCCTGCAGGCCGCACGCCCGGACACGCCGATCCACTGGATCATCGACAAAGCCGGCCACAAGCTGCTCGACGGGCTGCCCGGCGTCACCTTCCATGCCTACGACAAGAAGAGCGGCATGGCCGGGGTCAAGGAACTGCGCAGGCACCTGCCACCGGGGCGCTTTGAAGCGCTGTTGCAGATGCAGGTCGCGTTCCGCGCCAACCTGCTGTCGGCCTTCATTCCGGCCGAGCGCCGCATCGGATACGACCGCAGCCGCTCCAAGGACCTGCACGGGCTCTTCATCAACGAGCGTATTCCCGATCGCCCCGGCATCCACGTGCTGGATGCCATCGGCAGCTTCTGCGAGCCGCTGGGCCTGCGCCAGACCGAAGTCAGCTGGGATCTGGCCGTGCCGCCGTCCGCCTTCGAGTGGGCCGCCGCGCAGTGGCAGGACGATGGCCGCCCGGTGCTGATGATCTCGCCCTGTTCCAGCCACGTGCGCCGCAACTGGTACGCCGACCGCTACGCCGCGGTGGCCAACCATGCCGTCCAGCGCGGCTGGCGGGTGGTGCTGTGCGGTGGCCGCAGCGAACTGGAGCGCCACATGGCCGATGCGATCCAGGCGCAGCTGCAGACGCCTGCATTGGACCTGGTCGGCAAGGACACGTTGAAGCAGCTGCCTGCCCTGCTGGCCCGCGCCAATCTGGTGATGACCCCGGACTCGGGCCCGATGCACATCGCCAACGCAATGGGCACCAAAGTACTGGGGCTGCATGCGGCCAGCAATCCGGACCGCAGCGGCCCGTACTCGGACCGCCGCTACTGCGTGGACCGCTACGACGACGCAGCGCGCAAGTACCTGGCCAAGCAGGCCACCGATCTGAAGTGGGGCACCAAGATCGAGTTCGACGATGTAATGGAACTGATTACCGTCGAAGACGGTATCGCCGCCTTCGAACGCTACGTCGCCGACCATCTGGGGTGAGCGGCGGACTGCCCGGGATCACGTGCGCTGCGCGTAATCCTGATAGGACTTCTCTTCCACGTACGCCGAACCCAGCGCCAGGTTGATCGCCTTCTTGATGCGCGCGCGCTCGTCGTTGCGCAGGTAGACACTGCGCGCCAGGTCGATGAAGCCCTGGTCGAACGCCTGCGCCTTCTCCTTCAGGCGGATGTCGTCCTCGATGTCCCACAGCTGCTCGTTGACCGCCTTCAGCTCGGCACGCAGCTTGGCGATGTCCTTCACCGCAGCCGGGTGTGCCATCCAGGTCTGCTCCAGCGCCGACAGCTCCCTGCGCACATTGGCCAGCTTGCCCTCGTCGCTGATGCGCTCGGACTTGATCTGCAGGATCGAGATCTTGTCCAGCAGCTCGCCGAAAGAAACGGGGACGAGGATTTCAGCGGTCATCGGGGAAAGCTCCAGCAAGTGATGTGTGCAGTTTAACCCGCGACTGGCGATGGGACAGTTCAGGTAGAGCCACGCCGCGCGTGGATGGTCCAGCCCTGCAGCAAGTGCATCCACCCATGGCGTGGATTTACTGATGCATCTGCTGGAACAAGCCCCTCTGTTGAGGGGCTGCCCCGACAGGGGCAGGGAGAGGCCGGCAAAGGGAGGGGCCCGAACGTTGCACGGCAACGTTTGGGGAGACGCGCAAAGCGCGTCGCGTCCCGCGCCAGATCAGGACATGGTCACTACAGCGCAACTCGCGCTGTCCATCCACGCATGACGTGGATCTACGGATGCATCTGGAGAAACAAGCCCCTCTGTTGAGGGGCTGCCCCGACAGGGGCGGGGAGAGGCCGGCAAAGGGAGGGGCCCGAACGTTGCACGGCAACGTTTGGGGCGACGCGCAAAGCGCGTCGCGTCCCGCGCCAGATAAAGAAAAAGGGCCGCCTTTCGGCAGCCCTTTTTCTTTATCTGGCGGAGAGGGGGGGATTCGAACCCCCGAGGCGCTATAAACGCCTGCCTGATTTCGAGTCAGGTACATTCAACCACTCTGCCACCTCTCCGGGTGGTCCCCGGCGGACCGGGGACGCGCATCATACGAGGAAGTGAGGCCGGCGACAAGTCATTCCGGTCAACGAAGTGAAAATTTCCTGAGTGCATGCCTTGCCGGATGCCTGCAGCCCCCCGATGATGCCTGTCTCCCCAGCAATACCCCGCCCCCGCACCCCATGATCGAATTCGGACACCTCACTCACCCCGGCCTGCGCCGCGAGCTCAACGAAGACACCTACTACGGTGACAGCGAGCTGGCCCTGTGGCTGGTGGCCGATGGCATGGGTGGCCACGCCTGCGGCGAGGTGGCCAGCGCGCTGGCGCGCGAAACCATCGTGCGCGAGATCCGCCGTGGCGCGCCGCTGGCCCAGGCCATCCGCACCGCTGACGAAGAGATCATCCGCGCCTCGCGCCGGCGCAACGACACCCTGCCGATGGGCACCACCGTGGTCGCCGCACGCGTGCAGGGCACTCGCTATGAAGTGGCATGGGTCGGTGACAGCCGCGCCTATCTGTGGCGTGACGGCCAGCTGGCCCAGCTCAGCCAGGACCACAGCGTGGTGCAGGAACTGGTCGCGCAGGGCAACCTGACGGCCGAACAGGCGCGTGCGCATCCACATCGCAACGTGGTCACCCAGGCGCTGGGCGTGACCGACCCGGCGCATCTGAACGTGGCCACCACCAGCGGTGAGCTGCGCCCGGGCATGCAGCTGCTGCTGTGCAGTGACGGCCTGACCGAGGAAGTGGACGACCGCAGCATCGCCCGCACCCTCGCCTTCGACGATGCCAGCGCGCAGGAATGCGTGGACACGCTGGTCGCGGCCGCGCTCGACGGCGGTGGCCGCGACAACATCAGCGTGATCCTGGTGCGCTGCCATTAAGCGGCAGATCCACGCCATGCGTGGATACGGCACTGCCGGCCAGCGTCCGGCAGTACCCCATGCCAGGCATTACGCGCTGGCGGGCTCTTCCACCTTCGGGCCATCCCACAAGGCGTAGCCGGCCTTCTTGCGCAGTCGTTCCAGACGCGCGCTGTGCGCTTCCAGTTCAGACGGGGTGGCCACCACGCGTGGGCGCGGCAGCAGTTTGCTGGTATCGAAGGCCTGCAGCGCGGCACCGGCGCCACCACCGTCATCGTCGCCCATGCCGAAGCCGATCTCTTCCTGGCCCGAGGTCAGCGCGATATAGACGTCGCCCAGGATCTGCGCGTCGAGCAGGCCGCCATGCAGCGCACGGTGCGAATTGTCCACGCCCAGGCGCTTGCACAGCGCATCCAGCGAATTACGCTGGCCCGGGAAGCGCTCGCGCGCCATCACCAGGGTATCGATCACCGTGCAGCGATCGGTGATCTTTCCATACTGCGGGCCCAGCAACGACAGCTCGTTGTCGAGGAAGCCCAGGTCGAACGCCGCGTTGTGGATGATCAGCTCCGCGCCATCGATGAAAGCCAGGAACTCATCGGCGATCTGCGCGAAGTCCGGCTTGTCAGCCAGGAACTCCAGGGTCAGGCCGGTGACTTCCTGCGCGCCCTGTTCGAATTCGCAGTCCGGCTTGATGTACTGGTGGTAGTTGTTGCCGGTCGGGCGGCGCTTGAACAGCTCCACGCAGCCGATTTCAACGATGCGGTTGCCCTTCTTCCATTCCAGGCCGGTGGTTTCGGTATCGAGGATGATCTGGCGCATGGACTCAGTTTACCGGGCTGGCGTCACGGATCTGGATGGCCGCGTTGCGCGCCAGGGTATCCACCCGCTCGTTGTCCGGGTCACCGGAGTGGCCCTTCACCCAGCGCCAATCGATCTGGTGCCGCAGCGTCGCCGCATGCAGGCGCTCCCACAGCTCGCGGTTCTTCACCGGGTCGCCGCCGGCGGTCTTCCAGTTCTTGCGGATCCAGCCGGGCATCCATTGGGTCAGGCCCTGCCGCACGTACTGCGAATCGGTATAGAGCACGATGTTGCACGGCTCGGTCAGCGTTTCCAGGCCGGAAATGGCCGCCATCAGCTCCATCCGGTTGTTGGTGGTGTGCGCTTCGCCGCCGCTCAGTTCACGCTCGTGGCCCTTGTAGCGCAGCAGTGCAGCCCAGCCGCCGGGGCCAGGATTGCCAAGGCAGGAGCCGTCGGTGTGGATTTCAATGGTTTTCAATACAACTCCAGATCAGGTAGCAACGGTGCCGTGCCAACGCACCGGCAACGGTTTCGGCCCGGGCAGGGCCAGCGTTCGTTTTTCAGCATGGAACAGGCAGGCCGCGCGAAGTGGCGACCAACCGCCCGGGCGACGGCTGCCGGCGCCGCGCCAGAGCGGGCCGAGGAAACGCATATCGTCGCACTCCAGCCCGTGGCGGCCGAGCAGCAGGCGGATCCGCTGCGGCGTGCGCACCACCAGCCCGTGCTGGCGCCAGTGCGTTCGGTAAGGGCTGAACGGGTTGAGGCTGCTCAGCCACAGATGGCCGCCCGGCATCAGCACGCGCTCGCACTCATCGAGCAACCGATCAGCGTCAGCTGCGGTGACATGCTGCAACACGACCGCATTGACGCTTTCATTGGCCAGCGGCAGCGGCAACGCACAGCGGGTGTCGCCGGCATAGCCGTGCCCCTGCCGGTACAGGCGCAGGCCGCGCCCGCCAAGCTGCGCATCGTCCAGCCATGCGGCACTCGGCGCGATCCACAGCCAGGGCTGCACCGGCAGCAACGACAGCTGCGGCAGCAGCAGTTGCCGCTCCAGAACGCGCAGGGCTTCCGCCGGTTCGCTGTCGAACCACGGGGTCTGGCTCGCTTGACGGGTGCTCTGCAGCGCGGGCATGGTCCAATTCTATGCGACTGACTGCCCTGCCCGCATTTGCGGACAACTACATCTGGACCTTGATCGACGACGACGGTAACGCCGTGGTCGTCGATCCCGGCGATGCCGCGCCGGTGCTTGCGCTCGCCGATCAGGGCCTGCGCGTGGACACGATCCTGCTCACCCATCATCACGATGACCACATCGGTGGCGTGCCGGTGCTGCAGGCACGTTTTCCTGGAGTCCGGGTGATCGCACCCGTCGAGGAGCGCATCCCCACGGCAACCGAACGGGTCGGCGAAGGTGAACGCGTTCAGGCACTGGGTCAGGCGTTCCACGTACTATCCGTGCCCGGGCATACCCGCAGCCACATCGCGTTTCACACTGCTGAACATCTTTTCAGCGGAGATTCGTTGTTCAGCCTGGGCTGTGGACGCCTGTTCGAAGGTACGCCGTCCCAGCTGCTGGCATCGATGCGCAAGCTGGGTACCTTGCCCGCGCAACTGCTGCTTTGTTGCGCTCATGAGTACACCGTGTCAAATGCCGTCTTCGCGCGGCATGTCGACCCCGCCAACGCTGCCTTGCGGCAGCGCCAAGAGGAGGCTTTGGCCATGCGCCGCGATGACCGTTCCACCCTGCCGGTAACCCTGGCCAGCGAATTCGACTGCAATCCGTTCCTGCGTGTGCACACTGCGCCGATCCGCGCGTCGGTGTCGGCGCACCTGGGCCGTGACGTCGTTGACGACGTCGACGTGATGGCCGGTCTCCGGCACTGGAAAGACGGCTTCCGCGCATGATGCGCCGAAGTCTGCCGCTGGCCCTGGGCCTGGTCCTGGGGCTGGCCGGAACCGCCGGCGCCCAGTCGCTGGGCGCTGGCATCGGCCAGAACCTGACCGCCGCCGCGGCCCTGCCGCTGGATCCGGCCGCGTTGCCGGCCGCGTCGGTCCGCAACGGCCAGGAGATCTTCTCCAGCTTCCGCGACGGCCTGGCCGAGCCCACCTGCAATGCCGAGGCCACCAGCCCGCGCTGGCAGAAGCAGTTCGCCCACGCCCCGTCGCGCCTGGCCAACCAGGATGACGATGCACTGGTGCTGTTCGGCTATGTGGTCGAAGAGCTGCGCAAGGCCAACCTGCCTACCGAGTTCGCGCTGATTCCGTTCGTGGAAAGCGGTTACCGGCCCAATGCACGCAATGGCAGCGGCCCGACCGGCCTGTGGCAGTTCATCGCCACCACTGCGCGCAATCACCGCGTGCCCATGGCCAACGGCTACGACGGGCGCCTGTCGGCGGTCGATTCCACCCAGGCCGCAGTGCGCTACCTGAAGACCCTGCACGGCATGTTCGGCGGCGACTGGCGCCTGGCCACCATGGCCTACAACGCCGGCGAGTACCGCGTGCTGCAATCGATGCGCAAGGCCGGCATGAACGCGCAGAACGCCAAGCCCTCGGCGCTGCCCGGCCTGTCGCCGGTCACCCATGCCTACGTCGAGAAGCTGCATGCCCTGGCCTGCGTGCTGGAAGATGTGGAAGACCAGCCAGGTGTCATGGCCTCGCTGGACCGCACCGTGCCCGTACTGAAGGACCACACCCTGCCCGCCGGCACCAGCGTCCAGCAGTGGGCCGCACAGCGTGCCCTGGACCCGGCCAGGATCGTCCGCCTCAACCCCGCCCTGGCGGGCGGTGGGCGCGTCTCGTCCGGCACCACCCGCGTGCTGGCGCCGGTCTCGGCCGCCAGCGCGACCGTGGCGGACACCGCCACCGCACTGGTGGCCAGTAGCGTACCTGTTGCCGCCGCCTCGCCAGCGCCACAGGTCGCCAAGACCGTGGCCGCGATCGCCGATCGTCCGCGCAGTCGTCGCCACACCGTGCGGGATGGTGAATCGGCCTGGACCATCGCCCGCCGCTATGGCATGCCGGTCAAGGCGCTACTGTCGCTGAACGGCCTGAGCGGCAGCAGCGTGCTGAAGCCGGGCGCCGTGCTGCGCGTGGAGGACTGAGTCCGGCGCGGCACCGCCGCGCCCTGCCCGCCCCTTTGTTCTGGAGAGCCGAGCCCACGCTCGGCTTTTTTCATGCCTGCGCCCAGCAGGCGCAGTCGAGCATGGCTCGACGCTACGCATCGGCAGGCACAAAAAAGGCCCGGCATTGCCGGGCCTCTCTCATGGGTGCCGCCGCGAGGCTTACAGGTTCGCTTCGGTGGTCTGGATCATGAACTTCTTGCGCATCGCTTCGATGTAGGCCTTGGCTGCGGCCATGCCGTCGATCTGGCTCAGCTGTTCCTTCAGCTGCTTCTGCTGCTCTGCAGTCACTTCCTTGATGTCGCCCGGATTGACCTTGTTCACCGCGAACAGCAGCGCGTGGCCATTGACGTCGACCTTGCCATAGCTCGGCTTGCCTTCAGCCGGCACCGGCGCACTGAAGATCGCGCGGTTGATTTCCGGGGTCGGCACCGGCTGGCTGCGCGGCAGGCCCGGCATCGGGCTCAGCTGCAGCTTCTCGCTGGCGGCCAGCGACTGCAGGGTGGCGCCCGCCTTCAGCTTGGCCAGGATGGCATCGGCCGCCTTGTCGCTGGCCTGGCGCTGGCGATCAGCACGGATCGCAGCGATCACCTGGTCACGGGCCTTGTCCAGCGGCAGGGCCTGTTCCGGGGTGTGTGCAGCCACACGGATGACCACGCTGTGGTTGGTCGCGCCGCCCAGGGCGATCGGGTCACTGGCGGTACCGTCCTGCACCAGCACGTCGGAGAAGGCGGCACGCAGCACGGCCGGGTCAGCGGCGATGCCGCTGGCGGTCGCGCGGGTGATCGGGCCCAGGGTCTGCAGCGGCAGGTTCACTTCCTTGGCGGCGGCCGCCAGGTCGCTCGGGCTCTTGTTGATGGCATCGACCAGGCGACCGGCCAGTTCGTTGAAGCCGCGCTCGCCGTCGGCCTTCAGCTGCTCGGCAGCCAGGGTGTCACGCACTTCCTCGAACGACTTGCCCTGGCCACCGCGCACAGCGGCCACCTTGATGATGTGGTAACCGAACTCGGTCTTGACCGGGCCGATCACGTCACCGGCCTTGGCCGCAAACAGCGCGTCCTCGAACGGCTTGACCATCGCACCGCGCTCGACCCAGCCCAGGTCACCGCCCTGGTCCTTGGAGCCCGGATCTTCCGAATTGGCCTTGGCCAGCGCAGCGAAGTCGGCACCGGCCGTCTTGGCTTCGGCAGCGATCCTGTTCGCCTTGGCTTCGGCGCCGTCACCGGTGATCAGGATGTGCGAGGCCTGGCGCTGCTCCGGCGAGGTGAACTTTGCCTTTTCCTCTTCATAGCGCTTGCGCAGGGTCGCTTCATCGGCCGGGACCGGTGCCGGCAGGTTCGCACCGTTGATCTCGACGTACTCCAGCGACACGCTCTCGGCCTGGCGGAAATCCTTGCCGTGGCTGTCGTACCACTGCTTGATCTGATCATCGGTGACCGGCGCGGTATCGGCCGGTACGGGCGGCAACGCGGCCAGCTCGACGTCGCGGGTTTCGCCCAGCAGCTTCAACAGGCGCTCGGTCTCGGCCTGGGTGACGAAGCCGGAGCTCTGCAGGCCCGATGGGATCACCGACTGCTGCAGGCTCTCACGCACCAGTTCCTGGAACTGGGTCGGGGTACGCGGCGGATTGCCACCGGCCAATGCCAGCCGGTAGTTGTTCTCGTTGAACTTGCCGTTCGAATCGAGGAACGCCGGCATGGTCGCGATGTATTCGCGCACAGCGCCGTCGCCGATCACCACGCCCGCCTGTTCACCGACCAGGCGCACGACCTGTTCGTCGATCAGCTGATCGAGCACGGCCATCTTGTTCTCGGTGCTCTCGAACGCGCGCGGGTCGAAGTTGTCGCCCTGCTGCTGGCGCTCACGCATGCGCTCCTGCTCGAAACGCGTGCGGAAATCCTGCGAGCTGATCTCATGGTGCTGCCACAGCATGCGCACCGGCCACCACGACGGCGCCGAACGCCACCAGGTGGGCGGCGCGGAAACCTTGGCCACGTTCTGTGCGCCAACGCCACCGAGGTAGCTGTTGTCGATCACGAACAGGAACGGAATCATCAGCAGCCCCAGGATCACGGTGACGATCCAGCCTGAGGTCTTGTCGCGGAGTTTCTGCAGCATGGTGAGGAATCACAAGGCCTGATTGGCGAGCCCGGCAGTGTAACCCGCTTCGCCGCAGGGACCAAAAGCAGCACCGACGCGGCCTGCGCCCACTTGCGCAGGCACGCACCATCAGTGCATCGGCCAACTCCATCCTGGCGCAAAGAAAAAGCCCCCGGCTTGCGCCGAGGGCTTTTAGAGTTGGCGGAGCGGACGGGACTCGAACCCGCGACCTCCGGCGTGACAGGCCAGCATTCTAACCAGCTGAACTACCGCTCCGCGCTTGAACTTTGCAGGTGCCCAGTATATCCGAAGACTCGCTGGAAACCCAGCCCGATCAACACTTTTTTCAAAGTTTTTTCACAGGGACTTAAGAAGTCTGCAATGGCGGAGCGGACGGGACTCGAACCCGCGACCTCCGGCGTGACAGGCCAGCATTCTAACCAGCTGAACTACCGCTCCGTTCTTGCAAAGACTTTTCGCCTTCCTCCCGAACCTCTCGGTGAGAAGACAAGGCCCCCAGCCTTGAACCGGGGGCCTCGATGTACTGGCGGAGCGGACGGGACTCGAACCCGCGACCTCCGGCGTGACAGGCCAGCATTCTAACCAGCTGAACTACCGCTCCGCGTTGTTACTATTTTGCTTTCAGCCGGCCTGGACCGGGGAGAAAACAAAGCCTCCAGCTTTTGGCCGGAGGCCTCGTTGAATGGCGGAGCGGACGGGACTCGAACCCGCGACCTCCGGCGTGACAGGCCAGCATTCTAACCAGCTGAACTACCGCTCCACACTCAAACTTTTACCGCGGTGCTGTGGTGGGTGCTGAGGGTTTCGAACCCCCGACCCTCTCCGTGTAAAGGAGACGCTCTACCGCTGAGCTAAGCACCCCAGCGAGCCGCTTAGTTTACAGCATCCTTCAGGGCCTTGCCAGCCTTGAACGACGGATTCTTCGAAGCAGCGATCTTGATGGTGTCGCCGGTCTTCGGGTTGCGGCCGGTGCGGGCAGCACGGTCGCGGACCTGGAAGGTACCGAAGCCAACCAGGGTGACCGCATCGCCGTCCTTCAGCGCCTTGGTGATGGCAGCAACGACGGCATCGACAGCGCGGCTGGACTCTGCCTTGGTCAGGTCGGCAGCTTCAGCAACGGCATCGATCAATTCGGTCTTGTTCATTCTCTACAACTCCTTTGGCGGTGGGTTCCGCTTATTCGACAGGGAAGCAACCGCACGCCATCTGCATGCGGCCGCCATGTGGAAACGGTTCGCCGAATTCCAGCGATCACCAGACTGCGACCACTCATTCGCGAGTGCTGCTTTTATACCAGTGGCCCTACCCCCACGCAAGCTGGAAAGCCAGCAACGACGCGGGTTTCGGGCCATTGGACAGCGCGCGTCAATGCTTGACGCGCGCGTTTCCACTCGGTTTGGCCTTGCTGCGCACCGTGACACGCTGCGCACTCTTGCGCGCCTTCTTCGGTGCCAACGGACGCTCCAGCGCCAGGTCCAGGACTTCTTCGATGTACTTCACCGGCACGATCTTCAGATCGCGGGTGACGTTGGCCGGGATGTCGGCCAGGTCCTTGCGGTTCTCTTCCGGGATGATGACCGTGCGGATGCCGCCACGCAGTGCAGCCAGCAGCTTCTCCTTCAGGCCACCGATGGCAGTGACGCGACCACGCAGGGTGATCTCGCCGGTCATCGCCACATCGGCGCGCACCGGCACCCTGGTCAGCATCGACACCAGCGAGGTGACCATCGCCGCGCCGGCACTCGGGCCATCCTTCGGCGTGGCGCCATCGGGCACGTGCAGGTGTACGTCGTGCTTCTGCAGGAAGTCGCTGTCGATGCCGAAGCCGACCGCGCGCGAACGCACCACCGACAGCGCCGCCGACGCCGATTCCTTCATCACGTTGCCGAGCTGGCCGGTCAGGATCAGCTGGCCCTTGCCCGGCACCAGGGTCGATTCGATCTGCAGCAGGTCGCCACCGACTTCGGTCCAGGCCAGGCCGGTGACCAGGCCGATTTCATTCTCTTCCTCGGCACGGCCGAAGTCGAAGCGACGCACGCCCAGGTACTTGTCCAGGTTCTTGCTGGACACGCTCACCAGCGCCTTCTTCTTCGCGCCCTTCTTCGCCTTCGCTGCCGGCTGCGGGCCAGCCAGCGCGATCTCCTTCACCACCTTGCGGCAGATCTTGGCGATCTCGCGTTCCAGGTTGCGCACGCCCGATTCACGCGTGTAGTAGCGCACGATGTCCTGGATGGCATCACTGCCGATCTCCAGCTCTTCCGGCTGCAGGCCGTTGGCCTTGACCTGCTTCGGCACCAGGTAGCGGGTCGCGATGTTGAGCTTCTCGTCCTCGGTGTAGCCGGGGATGCGGATCACTTCCATGCGGTCCAGCAGCGGGCCGGGAATGTTGAGCGAGTTCGAGGTCGCCACGAACATCACTTCGGACAGGTCCAGGTCCACTTCCAGGTAGTGGTCGTTGAATGCGTTGTTCTGCTCCGGATCGAGCACTTCCAGCAGCGCCGAAGACGGATCGCCACGGAAGTCCATCGACATCTTGTCGATCTCGTCGAGCACGAACAGCGGGTTCTTGCTGCCGACCTTGTTGAGGTTCTGCACGATGCGGCCCGGCATGGAACCGACGTAGGTACGGCGGTGGCCACGGATTTCGGCCTCGTCGCGAACGCCGCCCAGCGACATGCGCACGAACTTGCGGTTGGTGGCCTTGGCAATGGACTGGCCCAGCGAGGTCTTGCCCACGCCCGGCGGCCCGACCAGGCACAGGATCGGGCCCTTCATCTGCTTCACGCGCGACTGCACCGCCAGGTATTCAAGAATGCGCTCCTTGACCTTCTCCAGGCCGTAGTGGTCGGCATCGAGCGTATCCTGCGCGACCTTCAGGTCCTTGCGCACCTTGCTGCGCTTCTTCCACGGCACGCCCAGCAGCCACTCCAGGTAGTTGCGCACGACGGCGGCTTCGGCCGACATCGGCGACATCTGCTTGAGCTTGTTCAGTTCATTGCGCGCCTTGGCTTCAACCGCCTTCGGCATGCCGGCCTCGGCAATCTTGCGGGCCAGTTCTTCCAGCTCGCCCGGCGCGTCGTCCAGGTCACCCAGTTCCTTCTGGATGGCCTTCATCTGTTCGTTGAGGTAGTACTCGCGCTGGCTCTTCTCCATCTGCGACTTCACGCGGCCGCGGATGCGCTTCTCCATCTGCTGCACGTCGATCTCGCCGTCGACCAGGCCGACCAGCATCTCCAGGCGGTCACCGACGGCCAGCGTTTCCAGCAGGCGCTGCTTGTCGGCCAGGCGCACGCTGATGTGTGCAGCGATGGTGTCGGCCAGGCGCGCCGGCTCATCGATGCCCGACAGCGTCTGCAGCAGCTCCGGCGGCAGCTTGCGGTTGGTCTTCACGTACTGCTCGAACAGCGACATCAGCGAGCGGGCAATCGCCTCGACCTCGCGCGCCTCGCGCTCGTCGGTGGCGTCGATCTCCACGGCCTGGCCATGCAGCGAGCCGTCGCGCTCGTCGACGTGGGTGACCTGCACGCGCGACAGGCCTTCAACCAGCACCTTGATGGTGCCGTCGGGCAGCTTCAGCAGCTGCAGCACCTGCGCCAGCGTGCCAACCTGGTAGAGGTCGGCCGCATGCGGGTCGTCGGTCTCGGCCGACTTCTGCGCCAGCAGCAGGATGCGCTTGTCCGCCTCCATTGCCTGTTCGAGCGCGTGCATGGACTTGTCACGGCCGACGAACAGCGGGATGACCATGTGCGGGAACACCACTACGTCGCGCAGCGGCAGGACCGGCAGGTCGAGGGTTTCACTTGGGGAACGGGCCATGGGGGCTCCAGGGAAGGGGGAAAACCGCCTCCGGGAGGGCATCTTCCGGAGACAAAAAAAGCCGATGGCCCCGTTATGGGGCCATCGGCTTTCAGATGCAAGGCATTCCTTGAAAATCCTTTCCAATCAACAACCTGGAAGGATCACTCGGCGCCTGCGGCCTTCTGTTCAGGGGCCGCCGGGGTCTGGTAGATCAGGTACGGCTCGGACTTGTGCTCGATCACCGATTCGTCCACGACCACCTTGCTGACGTTCTCCTGCGACGGCAGGTCATACATGGTGTCCAGCAGGACCGATTCGACGATGGTGCGCAGGCCACGGGCGCCGGTCTTGCGCTTGAGCGCCTTCCTGGCGATGGCCGACAAAGCGTCCGGACGGAACTCCAGCTCGACGTTCTCCATCTCGAACAGCTTCTTGAACTGCTTGGTGATGGCGTTCTTCGGCTCGGTCAGGATCTTGATCAGGGCCGGCTCGTCCAGCTCCTCCAGGGTCGCGACCACCGGCAGGCGGCCGACGAACTCGGGAATCAGGCCGAACTTGATCAGGTCTTCCGGCTCGACTTCCGCCAGCACCTTGCCCACTTCCTGCTTGCGCTCGCTGCTCTTCACCTTGGCGCCGAAGCCGATGCTGCCGACGTCGGTGGAACGCGCCTGGATCACCTTGTCCAGCCCGGCAAACGCGCCGCCGCAGATGAACAGGATGTTCTTGGTGTCCACCTGCAGGAATTCCTGCTGCGGGTGCTTGCGGCCGCCCTGCGGCGGAACGCTGGCCACGGTGCCTTCGATCAGCTTCAGCAGGGCCTGCTGCACGCCTTCGCCGGACACGTCGCGGGTGATCGACGGGTTCTCGCTCTTGCGCGAGATCTTGTCGATTTCATCGATGTAGACGATGCCCTGCTGCGCCTTCTCGACGTCGTAGTCGCACTTCTGCAGCAGCTTCTGGATGATGTTCTCCACGTCCTCGCCCACGTAACCGGCTTCGGTCAGCGTGGTGGCGTCGGCCATGGTGAACGGCACGTTGAGCAGGCGGGCCAGGGTCTCGGCCAGCAGCGTCTTGCCCGAACCGGTCGGGCCGACCAGCAGGATGTTCGACTTCGCCAGTTCGACGTCGTCGTTCTTCTGCCGGCTCTCGATGCGCTTGTAGTGGTTGTACACGGCCACTGCCAGCGTGCGCTTGGCACGGTTCTGGCCGATCACGTACTGGTCGAGGACCTCGAGGATCTCGCGCGGCTTGGGCAGCGAACTGCGCGCCGACTGCGCCTTTTCCTCAAGTTCCTCACGGATGATGTCGTTGCACAGCTCCACGCACTCATCGCAGATGAACACGCTCGGACCCGCAATCAGCTTGCGCACTTCATGCTGGCTCTTGCCGCAGAAAGAGCAGTAGAGGATCTTGCCGGTGTCCGTGGAACGACCTTGGCGGTCTTCGCTCATGCTTCGCTTACCCAGTTACCCCCCCCGCTGAACGGGGGTTCGATTCGAGAATAGCACAGGGCCGAGGGGACACCAGTCCCACCCGACCCTGCAGGAACGAGGCCTCCCTGGCCCCGTGAAGGCCGGTCAGCCGGCCTGGATCGACTCATCCGGACGACGCTCCAGGACCTGATCGACCAGACCGTAGGCCTGCGCCTCGAAGGCGCTCTTGAAGTTGTCGCGCTCGGTATCACGGGCGATCGTCTCCAGCGACTGGCCGGTGTGCTTGGCCAGCACCTCGTTCAGGCGCGAACGCAGGGTCAGGATCTCGCGCGCGTGGATGTCGATGTCGGTGGCCTGGCCCTGGTAGCCACCCAGCGGCTGATGGATCATCACGCGCGAGTTCGGCAGCGCATAGCGCTTGCCGGCTTCGCCCGCGGCCAGCAGCAGGGCGCCCATCGAGGCGGCCTGGCCGATGCAGGTGGTGCTCACATTCGGCTTGATGTACTGCATGGTGTCGTAGATCGCCATGCCGGCGGTGACCACGCCACCCGGCGAGTTGATGTAGATGTTGATGTCCTTTTCCGGGTTTTCCGATTCAAGGAACAGCAGCTGCGCCACCACCACGTTGGCCATGTGATCGTCGATCGGACCCACGAGGAAGATCAGGCGCTCCTTCAACAGGCGCGAATAGATGTCGTAGGCACGCTCGCCGCGGCTGGTCTGCTCGACCACCATCGGAACCAGGTTCAGGGCTTTGGTTCGGTTGTCCATTACGTGAGGTACCTATCTTGGGGGGCAACAACCCCGCGCCGGCAAAGGCGCGGGGCATCCGGTGATCCGCCCGGGCTTACTGGCGGATCGCGTCCTGGAACGACAGCTTCTCTTCGGTGTGCTGGGCACGCTCGGCGATCCAGTCGATCACCTGCTCTTCCATCACACGGTTCTGCAGGCCAGACATCAACTGGGGGTCGTTGCGGTACATCTCAATGACCTGCTCCGGCTCTTCGTAGGTCGAAGCGATCAGACGCATCGTTTCATTCAGGCGCTTGGCTTCCAGGCGCAGGTCGTTGATGCGGGCCACTTCACCGACCAGCAGGCCGACCAGCACGCGCTTGGCGGCAGCGTCCTTGAAGCCTTCGTGGGCATCGGCCGGGATCTCGCCGACGTTCTGGCCGTTGCGGCGCAGCTGCTCGACCTGCTGGGCCAGCATGGCGCGGGCTTCGTTTTCGACCAGGCGCGGCGGCATTTCGACCGAGGAGTAGGCCGCGATCAGCTGCTCGCCCACTTCGCGGCGTAGGCGGTTCATCAACGCACCCTTCAGCTCGCGCTCCAGGTTGGCGCGGATGTCGCTGCGGAACTGCTCCACATCGCCGCCCTTCACGCCGAAGCTCTTGATGAAGGCTTCGTCGACCGCCGGCACGACCGGCTCGGAGACCTCGGTGACCTTGACGGTGACCTGCACGGTCTTGCCGGCCAGCACCGGCACGCGCCAGTCAGCCGGGAACTCGACGTCCAGGGTCTTCTCTTCGCCCTTGGCCAGGCCGACCAGGCCCTTCTCGATGGTGTCGAACATCATGCCCTGGCCGAGCACGATCGAACCCTTCTCGGTGCCCTCGGCCGGCAGGCGCTCTTCGCCGGCCTGCGACCAGGTTTCCACCGCGACCAGGTCACCGTCCTGCGCGCCACGGCTGACCGGGGCCCAGGTACGGCGCTGGTTCTGCAGGTTCTCGATCATCTGGTCGATGTCGGCGTCGGTGATCTCGGCGGTATGGCGCACGACGGTCAGCTTGCTGACGTCGATGTCGCCGAAGTCCGGCACCACTTCCACGGTGGCGACGAAGGAGAACTCACCCTCGTCGCCCTTGTCGATGCGCGGGCTGCCGACGATGCGCAGGTCGTGCTCGCGCACGGCTGCATCGAAGGTTTCGCGCAGCAGGCCGTCCAGCGCCTCGCCACGGACCTGCGCGCCGAAGCGCTGCTCGATCACCTTGGCCGGCACCTTGCCCGGACGGAAGCCCTTGATGCGGGTGGTACGGGCGATTTCGCCGAGGCGGCCGACGATGTGGCTCTGCAGACGCTCTTCCGGCAGCGAGAAGCTCAGGCGGCGTTCCAGGTTGCCGGTGGATTCGATCGAAGCTTGCATGTTGACTCCTGCCACCGGTGGCCCAGGCCCCCGGCTCGATGATTGGAATGAAACGGTTGTAAGGACGCGACGTCTGGGACGCGCCTGCTTGCCGCAGCCCTTTAGTTTCGCCCAATTCGGCCTGCACTGCCAGCGCGTGCCGGTCAAGGGGGCGCAGATGGCCCGATCAGGGCGGGGACAGGCCGGCACTGGTGCGAAAGGGGGGACTCGAACCCCCACGCCTTGCGGCACTGGAACCTAAATCCAGGGCGTCTACCAATTCCGCCACTTTCGCGTGGCCGGCGCAGGTGTTCATTGTCGCAGGCGATGACGGGAAGCGGAAGGCCTGCACAAAACTGAACATGGCAATTGTGCGCAGCCCGCGCGTTGAACCACCCCGGCGAGCGCAAGCTCATCCGGGGTGGCGGGGTTCACTGCTGCGGCCTGGCCTTGGCCGACGCCGTATCGGCACCCTGCCCGGCTGCAGGATCCACCTCGCGGATCTCCACGCCCCCGTCGCCGGTGCGCCGCAGGGCCGCCGGCTCCGGCGTGGCCTTGCGCACATCCACCGAACCATCCGCATTGCGCTGCACGTCCACCGCATCGGGCAGGGCCTCCCGCTCTGCCGGCTGAGCCGGCTGCATCTGCATGGCCTCACCGACCGGGCGTGCAGGAGCACTTTCAGTGCCAGCATCGCGTTCGACGGTCTGCGCGGGATCGTCGGCGGGCGCGCAGGCCGCCAGTGCCAGCAACGCGAAGGAAACCCACAGCGTGCGGTGCAATCGATTGATATGAGCCATCAACATCGTCCTTCGTGCATGCGCCGTCGGCGCGGAAGATCCATTGGGTGCGATGCAGGATGCGATGCGGTGAGATGCAGCGCACAGCATTGATAACACTGATGACGCGTATGACCCTGATTTCAGCATTGCTTCAGTCGATCCACGCCATGCGCGGATGAAATGCCCCCCCAGCGAACAGGCAAGAAAAAAGCCACTTGGCGGACCAAGTGGGAAGCTGCCGCGCATTCGCGCCGCAGCCCCACGCTTTGCGCGGCAAAGCGCGGGCCCCACTTCATCAGCCGCCACATCCCCGCGGCTTCGCCGTGCCCCCTTGACTCAAGGGGGCTCCACTCCAGCCAGCACCGCTGGCATCTGCAGATGCCCCTCAGCGAACAGGCAAGAAAAAAGCCACTTGGCGGACCAAGTGGCTTTTGTCTGGTGGGCTGTCAAGGATTCGAACCTTGGACCTATTGATTAAGAGTCAACTGCTCTACCAACTGAGCTAACAGCCCGAAATCGGGGCGCGAATTATGACCCGATCCGCTCGGTGGGTGCAAGCACTTTTTTCAACGTGGTTGAAACCAGCACTGCGGGGCCCGCTCCTGCTGCAGATCCACGCCAAACGGGTTCTGCAACGCGTGATCCATCGGAACGATGGGAGTCACACCTATAAGAAAAAAGCCACCTGGCGTACCAGGTGGCTTCTGTCTTGGTGGGCCGTCAAGGATTCGAACCTTGGACCTATTGATTAAGAGTCAACTGCTCTACCAACTGAGCTAACGGCCCGTGAAACTCAGACGCACATTGTAGCGTGCCTTCTGTTTATTGCAATACCGTTTCGGCTGCGCCGATGCGGTTGAATCAGTGGGGTGGCTGAGGGGATTCGAACCCCCGACCACCGGAATCACAATCCGGTACTCTAACCAACTGAGCTACAGCCACCACTGAAACTTTCGCTCCATCGCCGATATCACTGACGCTGGAACCTTGAACATTGCCTGGGGACTGTCACCGAAGCTGCGGTCCGCCGAAGCGAGTCCGATATTCTGGTGGAGTCCTTGCGCTTTTGCAAGCACTTCTTCACATCCGTCGATGCGATCCCGGTGCTCGCCAATGGCGCGCCCGACAGGAATCGAACCTGTAACCGCCGGCTTAGAAGGCCGGTGCTCTATCCAGTTGAGCTACGGGCGCCCGAACCGGAACGGTGTCCAATCCGACGTGGCGTGGGATTGGTCGGGGTAGAGGGATTCGAACCCCCGACATCCTGCTCCCAAAGCAGGCGCGCTACCAGACTGCGCTATACCCCGGTCTTGCAATCCCCTCGGGTTGGGCCCGGGGAGTTGGTCATTGTCGCCAAGCGCGTTGGGAACTGTCAACGAAGGATGCACAGATCCCGGGCCTGCCACAACGCCGAAAGCAGTCATCGGCTATGCTGACGCCCATCGGCCGGATGGCCGTCCCGACCTTCATTCGCACGGAGAACACGCATGCGCAGCGGCAACCCGGCTCTTTCCGAGTCGACTTTCCTCGACCTCGCCAGTGGCTCGGTAGTGACCAGCCCCGACCAGGCCATGACCCTCAACGGCACCGCCAACAAGACCGGCATCCTGCTGCTGTTGACCGTGCTGACCGCGGCGTTCGCCTGGAGCCAGGCGGTCGACGAGTACGGCCAGATTTCCGGCAGCGCGAGCCTGTACGCCATCGGTGGCGCGATCGGCGGCCTGGTGCTGGCATTGATCACCATCTTCAAGAAGGAATGGTCGCCGGTCACCGCGCCGATGTACGCACTGGTCGAAGGCCTGTTCCTGGGCGCCGTGTCGGCCCTGTTCAACATGAAGTACCCGGGCATCGTGTTCCAGGCGGTGCTGCTGACCTTCGGCACCCTGGCCGCCCTGCTGTTCGCATACCGCAGCGGCCTGATCAAGGCCACCGAGAACTTCAAGATGGGCGTGGTGGCCGCCACCGGCGGCATCGCCCTGCTCTACCTGGCCTCGTTCGTGCTGGGCTTCTTCAACATCAACGTGCCGGTGATCCACGACTCCAGCTGGCTGGGCATTGCCTTCAGCCTCTTCGTGGTGGTCGTGGCCGCGCTGAACCTGGTGCTGGACTTCGATTTCATCGAGACCGGCGTGGCCCAGCGCGCGCCCAAGTACATGGAGTGGTATGGCGCATTCGGCCTGATGGTGACCCTGGTCTGGCTGTATGTGGAGTTCCTGCGCCTGCTGTCGAAGATCCAGCAGCGCTGAACCAGGCAGAGCCATGAACGACAAAGGGCGCCTTCGGGGCGCCCTTTTCTCTTTGTAACGCGTGGCTGCATTTCCCGGCTAGCCAGCCACGCCAGCCTGTGCAGCGTAGTGCGCCGCAAGGTGTTCGACCAGCGCTCGCACCTTGGGCGCGAGCGCACGTGCATGCGGGTACAACGCGAAGTAGCGCCGCTGGCCGGCATGCCAGGCCGGCAGCACGCGGATCAGACGACCGGCGCGCAGATCCTCCTGCACGGTCAGCGCGGTGAACAGGCTGATGCCCATTCCGGCCAGCGCGGCGGCGTACAGCGCGGGCGTGGCATCCACGCGCAGGCGCTGCCCGGCTTCAACGCTCACGCTGGCGCCGCGCGGTCCCAGCAACCGCCAGGGCGGCATTGACGGCGTGGGACTGAAACCCAGCAGCGTGTGCTGCTCCAGATCCACAGCGTGCCGTGGCAGGCCATGGCGCGCCAGGTAGACCGGTGCGGCGACCAGGATGCGCGGGCAGCTGGCCAGCTCGCGCGCAACCAGTTGGCTGTCCGGCAATGAAGCTGCAATGCGCAGCGCCAGGTCGAAACCACCACCGACCACATCCACCACCTGATCATCCGCCGACAGGTCCAGCGTGACCTGCGGGTAACGCTGCAGGAACGAGGGCAGCCAGTGGGGCAGCTCCTGGCTGGCCACCACCTGCGGCACGCTGATCCGCACGCTGCCGCTGGGCTGCGCCTGCCCGGCGCGAGCACGATCATCCGCCTCCTGCAGGCGGTCCAGCAGCGTTGCCGCCTCGCGGTAGTAATCGCGCCCGGCCTCGGTCAATGACAGCCGACGGCTGTTGCGATCGAGCAGGCGTACCTGCAGGTGCTCTTCCAGCTGCCGCAGTTGCCGCGACATCGCCGAGTGGGTGGTCCCCAGGCGCTCGGCGGCCGCAGTGAAACTGCCCGCGTCAACGATGGCGCGCAGCGCACGCAGGGCGGCGAAGTGATCCATCGGCGGGCAGCTCCACGTGACGGGGCCCACGGCATGCGGGCCCCGCCAGCTTATCAAGCGCCGTCACCGGCCTTGCGTACCGGCAGCGCGAGGATCGCGTCGGTGCTCATGACATCGCCGAAGGCGTCTTCGATCTGCGCCAGCGAGGCCTCATGCAGCGCGCGATGGCCGATGCGACGGCCGCCGGCCAGATCCAGATCGCGGCTGGCGCTGGCATCGGACGAGACGATCACCCGGTAGCCGCGCGGAGCCGCTGCCGCGTCGCGCGCAGCACCGGCCACGCAGGCGTGGGTCTGCAGGCCGGTGACGATCAGGGTGTCGATGCCGGCGTTCTTCAGCATCGGGTCGAGCACCGCGGCGGACGCGCCGGCGAACACGCTGACATTGTCCTTCTGCACCACGGTCTCGCCCTGGCGCGGCTGCAGGTCGCGATGGAAGGCGGCATTGACGCTGCCCTGCGCGAACAGGGGTGCGCCGGCCGGCAGCACGTGCTGGACATGGATCACGCGGATGCCGTGGGCATCGGCGAATTCGACTACCCGCCTGGCCTGGCGCAGTGCGGCCTCGCCATCGGGAATGACCATGCGGCCACCCACAAAGCCCGGTACAGCCTTGGCATCGAAGTACTCGTTCTGGAAGTCGATCACCAGCACGGCAGTCTTCGCCGCATCCAGCGAGGTCGCGACCGGCGCACCCGCCATATGGCGGATGGTGGGATGGGCCGGCTCGGCAGCAGCAAGCGGGAGGGTGGCGGTCATGCCGATCAGGCTGGCCAGGCCGAAGGCGGTGAGGTTCATGTTCAAGCTCCGGTGCATTGGGAAGTGGGCACAGGATGCCGATCACATTACGCACGAACCAGCCGCCCAGCGGCACATGATCTGTGCGATACACGCACAGAAAATCCCCTGTAGAGGCACCCCATGGGTGGCTGCGGACCGTAGGGGCCCCGTCATCCACGCATGGCGTGGATCTACCGAGCCAGCCCACAACGCAACGGGGCGCCCGAAGGCGCCCCGCTGTGGATCCAACCGAGGTCGGCCGGCCGCTTACAGGCGGCTGGCGATGGCCTGGGCAAAGCTCATGGTGGTACCGGTGCCACCCAGGTCGCCGGTCAGCGAGTCCTTGGCTTCCATGGTCGCCACGATGGCCTTGCGCAGGCGCTCGGCATTCTCCGGCTGGCCGATGTGGTCCAGCATCTGCGCGGCCGCCAGCAGCAGCGCACACGGATTGGCCTTGCCCTGGCCGGCGATGTCCGGCGCGGTGCCGTGCACGGCTTCGAAGATCGCCGCGTCCTTGCCGATGTTGGCACCCGGAGCCAGGCCCAGGCCGCCGACCAGGCCGGCGCACAGGTCGGAGATGATGTCGCCGAACAGGTTGGTGGTGACGATCACATCGAACTGTTCCGGACGCATCACCAGCTGCATGCAGCAGTTGTCGACGATCATTTCCTGGAACTCGATGTCCGGGTACTGCGCGGCGACTTCACGGGCGACATTCAGGAACAGGCCCGAGGTCGACTTGATGATGTTGGCCTTGTGCACGGCGGTGACCTTCTTGCGGCCGGTGCTCTTGGCCAGCTCGAAGGCGTAGCGCACGATGCGCTCGGAGCCCTTGCGGGTGATGCGGGTGCCGGAGAAGGCGGTCTCGCCATCGGCCGACACTTCCTGGCCTTCGGCCAGGTAGGCACCTTCGGTGTTCTCACGGACGGTGATCAGGTCGACGTTGTCGAAACGCGACTTGGTGTTCGGGAAGGTGTGGGCCGGACGCACGTTGGCGTACAGGTCGAAGTGACGGCGCAGGCTGACGTTGATCGAGGTGAAGCCACCGCCGACCGGGGTGGTCAGCGGGCTCTTCAGCGCGACCTTGTTGCGCGCGATCGATTCCAGGGTCACCGCCGGCATCAGGTCGCCGTGCTTTTCCAGGGCCACCAGGCCGGCGTCGGCGTCTTCGTACTCCAGGCCAGTCTTGAGCTGGTCGAGCACGAACAGGGTGGCGTCCATGATTTCCGGGCCAATGCCGTCGCCGCGGATGACCGTAATTTTCTGCGTCATTGATCGATGTTCCGAACAGGGGGAAAAACGCCGTCCGGACGTGCCCGGAAACGCCGGCGCAAAGGAAGTTTCACCGGCAATTATGCCTGAGCCGGGGCCGAGGTCCCAAATAGACCATGGTCCCAGTCCCCGGCTCAGGCAGAATTGCCCGCGCATCCCTCCTCTACCCCCGCCTGTCGGCGCGCCCCTTCAACAAGAAGGGGCTCCT
>NZ_JAOCGL010000028.1:0-40375 GCF_029842485.1 Stenotrophomonas sp. GD03777 | reverse complement strand
CCGGGCAACGTTCCCGTGGGAGTGCACCGTGCGCAACCTGATTACCGACTACCTGGGCGTCCACGCCCAGGCCATGCCGTTGCGCGAACAGCGGATGAAGCTGATCGCCAGCAACCTCGGCAATGCCGACACGCCCGGCTACAAGGCCCAGGACCTGGACTTCGATGCCGCCCTGCGCCATGCCCAGGGGCAGGATGCCAACGGCCTGATGGCCACCACCCATGAGCAGCACTACGAAATCAGTAGTGGCCTGAACCCGTTCCAGATCGCGCGCGAGGGCGTGCAGCCCAGCCTGGACGGCAACACCGTCGATCCCGATGCCGAGCGTGCCGCCTATGGCCGAGCCGCGCTCGAGTACCGCGCCTCGCTCAGCTTCGTCGAGAGCAAGGTGCGTTCCATGCTGACCGCGATCACGGGGCAATAAGCCATGAGCAACCTGCCGATCTTCGATATCGCCGGCTCCGCGCTGCAGGCCCAGTCGGTGCGCATGAGCACCATCGCCTCCAACCTCTCCAATGCCGACACCGTCGCCGGTTCTGCCGACGCCGTGTACAAGCCGCTGGAGCCGATCTTCCAGGCCGTCACCAGCAAGAACGATCCCAACATCACCTCGGTGAAGGTGAAGGAGATCACCCAGAGCGAGGCGGCGCCGATCAAGCGCTACGAGCCGGGCCACCCGCTGGCAGACGCCGATGGCTACATCTACCAGCCCGACGTCGATCCGGTGGCGCAGATGGTCAACCTGATCTCGACCTCGCGCAATTACCAGGCCGGCGTGGAGATGTTGACCACCGCCAAGGAACTGGCCCTGGCCACCTTGACCATGGGCCGCTGAGGCCCGCAGCACCGGATACCGCCATGACCACCGCCGTCAACAACCAGACCAGCCAGGACGTCTATTCCGCGCTGGGCCTGAACGCCCCCAACAGCAACGCCACGAAAAAGAAGAACACGCTCGACCAGGCCGACTTCCTGCGCCTGATGACCGAGCAGCTGCAGCACCAGGATCCGCTGAAGCCGATGGACAACACGCAGATGGTCGCGCAGATGGCGCAGATGTCCACCGTGCAGGGCATCACCGATCTGAACAAGACGGTGAAGGGCTTCCAGGAATCGATGGCCAGCGACCAGGTGCTGCGTGGCGCGGCGCTGGTCGGCCACCAGGTGCTGGTGCCATCGGAAAAGCTGGTGCTGGAGAAGGAAGGCAGCGTCGAGGGCACGGTGGCCGCGCCGTCGGCCGGCATCATCACCGTGGATATCACCGATGCCACCGGCGCCAAGGTCACCTCGCTGAGCGTGGAAGCCAAGGCAGCAGGCGAAACCGCCTTCCAGTGGGACGGCAAGGACGCCAACGGCAAGCGCATGGAGCCGGGCAAGTATTCCATCGTTGCCAACCATGTCGATACCGCCGGCAAGAGCACCAAGCTGTCCACCTATGTGCAGGCGCCGGTGGAAAGCGTGACCGTCGGATCCGACGGCCTGTACCTGAACCTCAAGGGCCTGGGCACGGCCCCGATCGACTACGTGCTCCGCGTCAGCTGAGCCGCACATCCCGCATCAACCAGGAGCATCCCATGGGCTTCAATGTCTCGCTGTCCGGCATCAATGCTGCCAACACCGACCTGAGCGTCACCGCCAACAACGTCGCCAACGTCAACACCACCGGCTTCAAGCAGTCGCGCGCCGAGTTCGCCGATCTGTTCGCCTCCACCAGCTATGGCCTGTCGAAGAACCAGACCGGCTCGGGCGTGCGCGTCTCCAACGTCGCCCAGCAGTTCATCCAGGGCCACAACGAGCAGACCGGGCGCAGCCTGGACATGGCCATTTCCGGTGAGGGCTTCTTCACCATGAACATGAACGGTTCGCGTGTGTACTCGCGTGCCGGCAACTTCCAGACCGATTCGGCCGGCTATGTGGTCAATCCGCAGGGCGCGCGCCTGCAGGTGTTCGCGCCGAATGCCGATGGCACCAACTTCGATGCCGGCCGCCTGGTCGACCTGCAGCTGTTGACCACCGACAGCCCGCCGAAGCAGACCAGCGAAGTGAAGGTGGGCTTCACCCTGCCGGCCAACGCCAAGCAGCCGACCGTGGCCACGTTCGACCCGACCGACTCCAACAGCTACAACCACTCCAGCGGCGGCATCACCGTGTACGACTCGCTGGGCGTGAGCCACATCCAGGTCTCGTACTTCGTGAAGGGCGCCAACCCCAACGAATGGACCGTGCACAACTATGTCGATGGCCAGCCCACTGGCACCCCGACCGCGGTCACCTTCGACAACAGCGGCAAGCTGACCGCCCCGGCCAACGGCAAGGTTGGCCTCGGCACCTTCACCCCGACCACGGGCGCTGGCCAGCTGAACATGACGCTGGACATCAGCGGTTCGACCCAGTACGGCGAGAAGTTCGCCCTGCGCAACACCCAGCAGGACGGCTATGCCGCCGGCAAGCTCAACGAGATCACTGTGTCCGAGTCGGGCGTGGTCTATGCGCGCTACTCCAACGGCGACGACAAGCCGCTGGGCCAGGTCGCACTGACCACCTTCAACAACACCCAGGGACTGGAATCGAAGGGCAACAACCTGTGGGTGGAGACCTTCGAGTCAGGCACGCCGCGCACCGGAATGCCGGACACCTCCAATCTCGGCAAGATCCAGGCCGGCTCGCTGGAAGCGTCCACCGTCGATCTCACCGAGCAGCTGGTCAACATGATCACCGCGCAGCGCAACTTCCAGGCCAACGCGCAGATGATCACCACGCAGGACCAGATCACCCAGACCGTCATCAACATCCGTTGATGAGCTGCTGACCCTGTCACGGAACTCCCCGCATGGATAAAGCCCTTTACGTGGCGATGACCGGTGCCCGCGCCTCCCTGCAGGCGCAGGGAACGCTCAGCCACAACCTCGCCAACTCGGACACTCCTGGCTTCAAGGAAGCGCTGGCCAACACCGAAGCCTTCCCGATCAAGGGTCCGGGCTTTGCCTCGCGGGTGGATGCGCTGCACGTCGACGCCGGCTTCAACCGCCGGCCCGGCGCGCAGCACATCACCGGCAAACCGCTGGACCTTGCACTGCAGAGCGGCACCTGGCTGGCGGTGCAGGCGAGCGATGGCAGCGAAGCGTATACGCGTGGCGCAGCCCTGTCGGTGACGCCGAACGGCCAGCTGGTGACCTCTGGCGGCCGTCCGGTACTGGATGACAACAACAACCCGATCGCCATTCCGCCCTACCAGGCGATGGAGATCGGCGCCGACGGCACGATCTCGATCATCCCGCAGGGCGAAGGCCCGCAGACGATGGCGCAGATCGGCCGGATCAAGGTGGTGCAGGCGCCGGACGAGCGCCTCGAGCGCGGCCTGGATGGCCTGTTCCGCAACACCGACCCGCGCCAGCCGTTCGCACCGGCACAGGGCACCGCCGTGCACAGCGGGCAACTGGAGGGCAGCAACGTCGATGCCGCCGGTGCGCTGGTGCAGATGATCCAGCTGCAGCGCCAGTACGAAATGCAGGTTCAGGTGATCAAGCACGGCGACGACAACGCGCGCAGCGCCAACAGCCTGCTCCGCCTGGGCAGCTGACGGATTTCCGGCGCCGCCCGGGCGCGGCGCTGGCACACCGCTTGCACACCCGCTACCAAGGGCCGCATTGCGCGGCCGGCTTCACCCAGACAGGACTCCGAAGATGAACCAGGCATTGTGGATCGCGAAAACCGGACTGGATGCGCAGCAGATGCGCATGTCGGTGGTTTCCAACAACCTCGCCAACACCAACACCACCGGCTTCAAGCAGGACCGCGCCAGCTTCGAGGACCTGCTGTACCAGCAGGTGCGCCAGCCGGGCGGCTCTTCGTCGGCGCAGACGCAGCTGCCGACCGGCCTGCAGCTGGGTACCGGCGTGCGCGTGGTCGCCACCGCCAAGAACTTCGAGCAGGGTGGCCAGCAGCAGACCGGCCGCGCACTGGACGTGATGGTCAACGGACGCGGCTTCTTCGAAGTGCAGATGCCCGACGGCAGCTCGGCCTACACCCGTGATGGCTCGTTCAAGATCAACCAGGACAGCGAGCTGGTCACCAACAGCGGCTACCCGGTGCAGCCGGGCATCCAGATTCCCGAGGGCGCGCAGTCGGTCACCATCGGCAGCGACGGCACCATCAGCGTGAAGATGGCCGACAACGCCGCGTCGGTGGAAGTCGGTGCGCTGACCCTGACCGACTTCGTCAATCCGGCCGGCCTGCAGGCGCGCGGCGAGAACCTGTTCCTGGAAACCACGGCCTCGGGCCCGGCACAGAACGGCAATCCCGGCCTGAACGGTCTCGGCACCGTGGTGCAGGGTGCGCTGGAAGGCAGCAACGTCAATGTGGTGGAAGAGCTGGTGTCGATGATCGAAACCCAGCGCGCCTACGAAATGAATGCCAAGGCGATCTCCACCACCGACTCGATGCTCGGCTATCTCAACAACAAGATCTGACCGGCCCAACCGGGAAACCGCCATGTCGCCCATTTCCAACCTCGCCCGTACTGCCCTCGCCTGCACCGTGGTCGCCCTGCTCGGTGGCTGCGTGATCGCGGGCGACGTGCGCCCCTATCCGGCGATGGCACCGATCCAGCCGATCATGCCGCCGCAGGCCGCGCCCACCGCCGGTGCGATCTACGCCGCTGGCCCGACCCTGCAGCTGTATTCGGACCGCCGCGCACGCGATGTCGGCGACCTGCTGACGATCACCCTGCTGGAAAACACCACCGCGCAGACCAGCGCCAACACAGCCACCAACAAGGAATCCAACCTGAGCCTGGGCACGCCGTCCATCCTTGGTGCGCCGGTCACCCTGGGCGGCAAGGACATCCTCAGTGCGACGGCCAAGGGCGCGCGTGACTTCACCGGCAAGGGCAACAGCGCGCAGAGCAACCGCCTGCAGGGCAGCGTCACGGTCACGGTGATCCAGCGCCTGCCCAACGGCAACCTGGTGGTGCAGGGGCAGAAGAACCTGCGGCTGAACCAGGGCGATGAACTGGTGCAGGTGCAGGGCATCGTGCGCCCGGGCGACATCAGCCAGGACAACACCATTCCGTCCAGCCGCGTGGCCGAGGCCCGCATCGTCTACGGCGGCCGCGGCCCGGTCGCGCAGTCCAACGCGATGGGCTGGCTGAGCCGCTTCTTCAATTCCGGCCTGACGCCGTTCTGAGTATGGCCATGAAAGCTCTCTTCTCTTCTACGTGGCAGCGACGCATGGCGTCGCTCTACGGATCATTCTTCCTTCTGCTGGCAATGGCTGCGCCTGCCAGCGCCGAGCGCATCAAGGACCTGGCCCAGGTCGGCGGCGTGCGCGGCAATGCGCTGGTGGGCTATGGCCTGGTGGTCGGCCTGGATGGCAGCGGCGACCGTACCAGCCAGGCACCCTTTACAGTGCAGAGCCTGAAAAACCTGCTTGGCGAGCTGGGCGTGAACGTGCCGCCGAACGTCAATCCGCAGCTGAAGAACGTGGCCGCCGTGGCGATCCACGCCGAACTGCCGCCGTTCGCCAAGCCGGGCCAGCCGATCGACATCACGGTGTCTTCGATCGGCAACGCGGTGTCGCTGCGCGGCGGCTCGCTGCTGATGGCCCCGCTGCGCGGCGCCGATGGCCAGATCTATGCCATCGCCCAGGGCAATCTGATCGTGGGTGGCTTTGGCGCGCAGGGCAAGGACGGCTCCCGTGTCTCGGTGAACGTGCCCAGCGTCGGCCGTATTCCCAACGGCGCCACCGTGGAGCGTGCCCTGCCCGATCCGCTGGCCAACGGCGGCGACATCACCCTGAACCTGCACAACAACGATTTCACCACGGTCTCGCGCATGGTCGCCGCGCTGAACAACGCATTCGGCGAAGGCGCGGCGCGCGCGATCGATGGCGTGACCGTCGCCGTCACCGCACCGACCGATCCGGGCGCACGCATCGGCCTGCTGGCGCGCATCGAGAACCTGGAACTGACCCCGGGCAGCGCCCCGGCCAAGGTGGTGGTCAATTCACGCACCGGCACCGTGGTCATCGGCCAGCAGGTGCGCGTGGGGCCGGCCGCGATATCGCATGGTTCGCTGACCGTGACCATCCAGGAAAACACCAACGTCAGCCAGCCCAATGCGCTGTCGGGCGGCCGTACCGTTGCCAGCCCGCAGTCCACCATCACCGCCACCAACGACGGCAGCCGCATGTTCAAGTTCAGCGGCGGCACCACCCTGGACGAAATCGTGCATGCGGTGAACGCCGTAGGCGCGGCACCGGGCGACCTGATCGCGATCCTGGAAGCCCTGAAGCAGGCCGGCGCACTGAGTGCCGAGCTTGAGGTGATCTGACATGCGCATCAATCCCGCATTCGACCTGCACCCGGCGCAGCAGAACGATCCAGCGAAGATCGACAAGGTCGCTCGCCAGCTGGAAGGCCAGTTCGCACAGATGCTGGTCAAGAGCATGCGCGATGCCAGCTTCGGCGACTCGCTGTTTCCCGGCGAGAACAAGATGTTCCGCGACATGTACGACCAGAAGATTGCCGAGGCGATGACCCGCGGCAAGGGCCTGGGCCTGTCCGGCATGATCACCCGCCAGCTGTCCGGCCAGGCCGCCGAAGGTCCGGCACTGGATACCCGCGTGGATCCGGCCAAGGCCAGCCGCGCTTACCAGCTCAACGCGCCGGCCAGGCCGGCACCGTCGCTGCCCCTGGAAGATGGCAGCCAGGCCGTGCGCATGCTGCAGCAGATGGCCGCAGGCGCGCAGCACGGTGCGCAGGCCGCGCTGGCACCGATGGAGCAGGCACTGGACCTGATCGCCGGCCGTGAGAGCAGCGGCCTGCACCGCTCGCTGGGCACCGAGGATCCGTACATCGGCAGCCTGCAGGGCGAGGACTGGGCCGCCAACAGCGACCAGTGGACGGCGACGGCCAGCAATCGCGGCACGGCCGTGAGCCGGGCCGATGCCCTGGCCACGCGCACCGCGGTCGCCCAGCTCGGCGAGCATACCCCGGAGGGCTTCGTCGCCAGTATCTGGCAGCACGCACAGAGCGCGGCCAGGGAACTGGGCGTGGATGCCCGCGCCCTGGTCGCGCAGGCCGCGCTGGAGACCGGCTGGGGCAAGCGCCACATCAAGCATGCCGATGGCAGCACCTCGCACAACCTGTTCGGCATCAAGGCCACTGGCTGGAACGGCCAGCGCGCCACGGCCGGCACCCATGAATATGTCGATGGCGTGCGCCGCAACGAAACCGCCAGCTTCCGCGCCTACGGTTCAGCGGCCGAGAGCTTTGCCGACTACGTGCGCCTGCTGAAGACCAGCCCGCGCTACCAGCAGGCCCTGCAGGCCGGCACCGACGTGCAGGGCTTCGCCCGTGGCCTCCAGCGCGCCGGTTACGCCACCGATCCGCGCTACGCCGCCAAGATCGCTGCGATCGCCGGCGGCCCGACCATCGAGCGCGCCGTAGCCGCCGTGGCCGACGCCGGCTCGCGCCTTGGCCAGACCTTCGCCAGCACCGCGACCGCGGCGCTGGGTATCACCCGTCGTTGAGGAACACCATGTCCAGCGTACTTTCCACCGGTACCGGTGCCCTGCTCGCCTTCCAGCGAGCGTTGGCGACCACCAGCCACAACGTGGCCAACCTCAATACACCCGGCTACAGCCGGCAGAAGGTCAACTTCGCCACCGCCGATCCACAGAACTATGGCTACGGCACGGTCGGCAACGGCACCCGCATCACCGACATCCGTCGCACGGCCGACCAGCTGGCGATCTCGCGCCTGCTCGACAGCAGCGGTGAGCTGGCGCGCCTGAAGCAGCTTTCGGGCATGGCCGACCGGGTCAACGCCCTGTTCTCCGATGCTGCCACCAACGTGGCCGGCGTCTGGTCGAACTTCTTCGACTCGGTCAGTGGCCTGTCGTCCAACGCGGCCGGCACCGCCGACCGCCAGAACATGCTCGACGGTGGCAAGGCGCTGGCCAACCGATTCGTGCAGCTCAACACGCACCTGAACAATCTCAACAGCGAGGTCAACAACGGCCTGCTGGCCGGTGCGACCGAGGTCAACCGCCTTGCGCAGGAGATCGCGCAGATCAACGGTGCCATCGGCACCAACATTGCCTCGGCTGCACCGGACCTGCTCGACCGCCGCGATCAGCTGATCACCCAGCTGATCGGCTACACCGGTGGCACCGCGGTGATCCAGGACGGCGGCATCATGAATGTCTACACTGCCGGCGGCAACGCGCTGGTGGTGGGCACCACGGCGACCAAGGTCACCACCGTGGCCGATCCTTACCAGCCCGAGCGCCTGCAGTTGGCACTGGAGACCCAGGGCAACACCATCCGTCTCGACCCGAAAGCGGTCGGTGGCCAGATCGGGGGCCTGCTGGAATTCCGCGACACCGTGCTGACGCCTGCGCAGGCCGAACTGGGCAAGCTGGCGGTGGGCCTGGCCGAGAGCTTCAACCAGGTCCACCACCAGGGTGTGGATCTGTATGGCCAGATGGGCGGGGACTTCTTCAACATCGGCAGCCCGCGCGTGACCGGCAACAACAGCAATACCGGAACCGCCAGCCTCAGCGCCACCTATGGCGACCTGGGCAAACTGGACGCGCAGAACGTGGTGCTGCAGTTCGATGGCACCACCTGGAAGGCCAGCCGCGCCGACACCGGCGCCAGCATTCCCCTGACCGGTACCGGCACCGCCGCCGATCCGCTGGTGATCAACGGCGTGAACCTGGTCGTCGGCGGCACCCCGGCGGCCAATGACCGCTTCCTGCTGCAGCCCACCGCCGGCGTGGCCGGCAGCCTGGAGATGGCCATCACCGATCCGTCGCGCATTGCCGCGGCCGCCGCAGTCAAGGGCGCAGCCGCCACCGCCAACACCGGTACCGGCAAACTGAGCGGCGTCACCGTCACCGATTCGGCCAACGCGAACCTGCGCAATCCGTCGGCGATCGTGTTCACCTCGGCGACCACCTACACCATCGACGGTGGCCCGCCTCAGACCTATACGCCTGGCCAGACCATCAGTGCCAACGGCTGGAGCTTCGTACTGGACGGTGCGCCGAAGGTGGGCGATACCTTCAACATCACCCCGACCCCGGCCGGTTCGTCGGACAACAGCAATGCCTCCAGGCTGGCCAAGGTGGAAAGCACGAAGGCCTTCAACGCCGGAACGGTGACACTGAACGGTGCACTGGGTGGCCTGACCACCCAGGTCGGCGCCGCCGCCCGCTCGGCCGAGTACTCGCTCGATGCGCAGCTGGTGATCAATGACAAGGCACAGGAAGCCCGCGACGAGGTCTCCGGCGTGAATCTGGACGAAGAGGCCGCCGACATGCTGCGCCTGCAGCAGGCCTACCAGGCTGCCTCACAGCTGATTTCCACCGCCGACAGCATGTTCCAGACCATCCTGGGGGCCGTCCGCCGATGAGCAGCCGCATCTCCACCAGCATGATGTTCAACCAGTCGGTGTCGCTGATGATGGCCAAGCAGGCCAAGCTCAGCCACCTGGAGCAGCAGATTGCTACTGGCAGCAAGATCGTCAGCGCCAAGGACGATCCGGTTGCCGCCGGCACTGCAGTCGGCCTTGACCGCAGCCTGGCCGCACTGGACCGCATGAAGCTCAACGCCGGCAATGTGCAGAACCGCCTGGGCGTGCAGGAAAACACCCTGGCGCAGGTCAACGACCTGATGGCGCGCGTCAACGATCTGACCATCCAGGCCAGCAATCCGGCACTGAGCGCGGCCGACAAGAAGACGCTGATCACCGAGGTCAACCAGATCCGCGATGGCCTGCTGTCGCTGGCCAACGCCGACGATGGTACCGGCCGCTACGTGTTCGGTGGCACCAACGACGGTGACCCGCCGTTCGCCAAGATCAACGGCAAGGTCGTCTATCGCGGCGACCAGACCCAGCGCCAGGTTGAAGTCGGCCCCGATACCTATGTTCGCGACGCCCTGCCCGGCAGCGAGATCTTCATGCGCATCCCCACCGGCGACGGCTTCGTTGACGGCAGCGCCGCGGCCGGCAACACCGGCAACGGCGTGCTGACCAACATCACCCGCGACGGCAGCGACAGCTGGAACGGCCAGGGCTTCAGCGTGCGCTTCACCACCGGCACCCAGTACGAGGTGGTGGATGGTGCGGGCAACGTGACCGGCACCGGCACCTACAAGGCTGGCGACGACCTGGAAGTGAACGGTGTGCGCCTGCGCATCACCGGCGCACCCGCAGCGGGCGACAGCTTCAGCGTACAGGCCGCCAGCAGCCGCGACATCTTCGCCACCATGGACAACCTGGTCGCCGCGCTGGGTGCCGACACCGGTACCACCGCGCAGATGACTGCGCAGCAGAATCAGCTGCAGAGCGCACTGCGCGACGTGGCGCGCGCCTCGGAGCGGATGATCGATTCGCGCGCTGCCGGTGGTGCGCAGTTGAAGGCGCTGGACAACGCGGCGGAGATGCGCGAGGCCAATGGCGTGACCCTGAAGACCACGCTGTCGCAGATGCGCGACCTGGATTACGCCGATGCACTGAGCCAGTACCAGCTGCAGAGCACCGCACTGCAGGCGGCGCAGACGATCTTCTCGCAGATGCAGTCGATGTCGCTGTTCAACAAGCTGCGCTGACGCCTCTCCTGCGTCACCCCTGAAAGGCCGCGATGCCCTGCATCGCGGCCTTTTTCGTTTGCGCGCCTGCCCGCCACCACGCGGCCCTCTGGCCATCTCCGGCCGATTCTCCGTGATTGCCCATCAAGCCGGGTCGCACCCCGCCGATACCTTCATCAGCGCTGGTCAGGCCCTGCCCGACCGCCCCGCCCGGGGTCGCTTCCATCCTGGCAACAGGGCTGAAAACCCCGGGAAAAAAGCTTCAGGCAACGAATTCCGGCTTCAGCGGAATTCACGGCTAAAGGTTGTTGACAAAGCGCCGTTATTCATTTGGCAACGGCGAAGCACACAGCCACACAAAAAAACAGGCGGCGCTTCGTTTCATTCACCAACGGGTTCCATATAAGAGGAGACGACCCCATGGCACAGGTAATCAACACCAATACGATGTCGCTCAACGCTCAGCGCAACCTGAGCACCAGCGGCAGCTCGCTCGCTACCACCATCCAGCGCCTCTCGTCCGGCCTGCGCATCAACAGCGCGAAGGACGACGCGGCCGGCCTGGCCATCAGCGAGCGCTTCACCACCCAGATCCGCGGTCTGGACGTGGCCATCCGCAACGCCAACGACGGCATCTCGCTGGCCCAGGTCGCCGAGGGTTCGCTGAACGAAGTCGGCAACAACCTGCAGCGCATCCGCGAACTGGGTGTGCAGGCCTCCAACGCCACCAACTCGGCCAGCGACCGCAAGGCCCTGCAGGCGGAAGTGACCCAGCTGGTCTCGGAAATCGATCGTGTGGCCAAGCAGGCCGACTTCAACGGCACCAAGCTGCTGGACGGCAGCTTCACCAGCCAGCTGTTCCAGGTGGGCGCCAACGCCGGCCAGGCCATCGCCATCAACAGCGTGGTCAACGCCAAGGCCGATTCGCTGGGGGCTGCCACCTTCGCCAACGGCTACACCGGTACTGCGCTGGCGGTGGACAAGGCCACGGCCGACACCACCTACTCCGGCCTGCAGGTCTCGGTCACCCCGCCGGGCGGCACCGCCACCACGGTCACCATCAGCGACTTCACCGTGAAGGCCGGCGAGTCGATCACCTCGGCCACCGCTGCGGCGATCAACAACAAGCTGGGTGAAACCGGCGTGGTGGCCTCGGTCAATGCCGGCGTCATCAGCCTGGCTTCGGTCAAGGATGGCCAGACCTTCGCCCTGGGCGTCAGCGCAGCAACCCCGCCGGCCGGCGTCACCGCCGCGACCATCGCCGGCCTGGGCCTGACCGAGACCAGCACCAACGGCGGCACCCTGACCGGTGCGGCGGCCAGCTTCGTCAAGGACCTGAACGTCACCACCGCCGAAGGCGCACAGAAGGCGATGTCGATCGTCGACAAGGCCCTGGAATCGGTCAACAGCGTCCGCGCCGACCTCGGCGCGATCCAGAACCGCTTCACCTCGGTGGTCGCCAACCTGCAGACCTCCTCGGAGAACCTGTCCGCATCGCGCAGCCGCATCCGCGATACCGACTTCGCCAAGGAAACCGCCGAACTGACCCGCACCCAGATCCTGCAGCAGGCCGGTACGGCCATGCTGGCCCAGGCCAACCAGGTACCGCAGAACGTGCTCAGCCTGTTGCAGCGCTGACATGAGCCGCCCCCGGGGCACGTCGGGGGCGTCTGACCCAACTCACGTGCAACCGCTCAAGGACCTCTCCTCATGGCACAAGTCATCAACACCAATACGATGTCGTTGAATGCTCAGCGTAACCTGAGCACCAGCGGCAGCTCGCTGGCTACCACCATCCAGCGCCTGTCCTCCGGTTCGCGCATCAACAGCGCCAAGGACGACGCCGCCGGCCTGGCGATCTCCGAGCGCTTCGGCACGCAGATCCGCGGTACCGACGTCGCCATCCGCAATGCCAACGACGGCATCTCGCTGGCCCAGGTCGCCGAAGGCTCGCTGACCGAGATCGGCAACAACCTGCAGCGCGTCCGCGAGCTGTCGGTGCAGGCCGCCAACGCCACCAACTCGGCCAGCGACCGCAAGGCCCTGCAGGCCGAAGTGACCCAGCTCGTCTCGGAAATCGACCGCGTCGCCAAGCAGTCCGACTTCAACGGCACCAAGCTGCTGGACGGTTCGTTCTCCAGCCAGCTGTTCCAGGTCGGTGCCAACGCCGGCCAGGCCATCGCCATCGACAAGACCATCGATGCCAAGGCCAACGCCTTGGGCGGCGCCAAGTTCGACACCAACTCGCTGGCCCTGGCCGACCCGGGCACCAACGCCGACCTCAAGGTCACTGGCCTGCAGATCAATGGCGTGACCATCGCCGACGTCGATGTCAAGCAGGGTGCCGACGCCGCTGCCACCGGCAAGGCCTCCCGCGAGGCGCTGGTGACTGCCATCAACGCCAAGATCGGTGAGACCGGTGTCTACGCCGAAGTGAACGGCACCGCTGGCGTCACCCTGACCTCGGTCAAGGACAGCGTCAACGCCGATGGCTCGTTCAAGGCCATCACCGCTTCGGTGGGCACCTGGACCGGCGCTACCGCACCGACCTTCACCGCCACGCTGGCGACCGCCGCACCGGCGTCCAAGTTCGCCAGTGACCTGGACGTCAGCACGGTCAAGGGCGCACAGCAGGCGATGGAAGTGGTCGACAAGGCCCTGAGTGCGATCAACAGCACTCGTGCCGACCTGGGCGCCGTGCAGAACCGCTTCACCTCGGTGGTGGCCAACCTGCAGACCTCGTCGGAAAACCTGTCGGCTTCGCGTAGCCGCATCAAGGACACCGACTTCGCCAAGGAAACCGCAGAGCTGACCCGCACCCAGATCCTGCAGCAGGCCGGTACGGCCATGCTGGCCCAGGCCAACCAGGTGCCGCAGGGCGTGCTCAGCCTGCTGCGCTGATCCGCTCCCTGATCGACCTCCGGGCGCCGCATGACGCCGCGCCCGGATCCTGAAACACGTTCCACCTTCGCCAAAGGAAAAGCACCATGGCACAAGTCATCAACACCAACACCATGTCCCTGAATGCTCAGCGCAACCTGAGCACCAGCGGCAGCTCGCTGGCCACCACCATCCAGCGCCTGTCCTCCGGTTCGCGCATCAACAGCGCCAAGGACGACGCCGCCGGCCTGGCGATCTCCGAGCGCTTCGGCACGCAGATCCGCGGTACCGACGTCGCCATCCGCAACGCCAACGACGGCATCTCGCTGGCCCAGGTCGCCGAAGGTTCGCTGACCGAAATCGGCAACAACCTGCAGCGCGTCCGCGAGCTGTCGGTGCAGGCCGCCAACGCCACCAACTCGGCCAGCGACCGCAAGGCGCTGCAGGCCGAAGTGACCCAGCTGGTCTCGGAAATCGACCGCGTTGCCAAGCAGTCGGACTTCAACGGCACCAAGCTGCTGGACGGCTCGTTCTCCAGCCAGCTGTTCCAGGTCGGTGCCAACGCCGGCCAGGCCATCGCCATCGACAAGACCATCGACGCCAAGGCCAACGCCCTGGGCGGTGCCCAGTTCGCCACGGCCACTGCTGCCGTCACCGGTGCCGACAACGTTGATACCGCTGTTGCCGCGTTCACCATCACCGACAGCAAGGGCACCGTCGTCAACTTCGACGCGATGACCGTGAAGAGCGTCGGCGATGCGGCCGCCAACACCGCGGCAGCCGGCAAGGCCGTCGCAACCGCGATCAATGCCAAGATCGGCGAGACCGGCGTCTATGCCGAAGCCGACGCGGCCGGCGCGCTCACCCTGACCTCGGTCAAGGACAGCGTCAACAATGCCGGTGCTTTCACGGCCTTCAGCAGCACCATCGCTGGGTTCACCGCAGGTGCCGCGCCGACCGCCAAGTTCGCCGACAAGATCGACGTGTCCACCGTGAAGGGTGCACAGCAGGCGATGGAAGTGGTCGACAAGGCCCTGGGTGCGATCAACAGCACCCGTGCCGACCTCGGTGCGATCCAGAACCGCTTCACCTCGGTGGTGGCCAACCTGCAGACCTCGTCGGAAAACCTGTCGGCTTCGCGTAGCCGCATCAAGGACACCGACTTCGCCAAGGAAACCGCAGAGCTGACCCGCACCCAGATCCTGCAGCAGGCCGGTACGGCCATGCTGGCCCAGGCCAACCAGGTGCCGCAGGGCGTGCTCAGCCTGCTGCGCTGATCCACGGCAAGAAGGCGCCGCTACCGTCGGGTCGAACCGACAGTAGCGGCAACCGGGAAGCCACGATGCACGAAGGCGCGGGCCATGCCCGGCCCGGGATGAGTCCCGAACCGGCTTGGCATCGCCCGCTCCTGCGGACCTCTCTTTCAGCGCTGTACCTTTGACTGTACGTACCGGGCGGCTTCGTCTCCCCCCGATTGTCAGTAGTCTGATCCCTCCCCTGCATTGGGGGAGGGCTTTTTGCAGACTCCCGGCAGCCCGCGGTGAACCCACCCGCACCCTGCCCCAGCCCACCTGCAACCCGCGTGCCAGAACCCGCGCCAGGCGATTGGCACGGCACGTGCATCAACGAAGTCCTCAAGACCCAGCGGCGCAGGCCGCTATTTTCGTTGACGACGGGCCAGCGCACGACGGCCGGGCCCGGATACCAGGAGAAACGACGTGGCAGACTTTGGATACGGTGGCATTGGCTCGGGGCTCAACATCTCGGACATCGTCAACCAGCTGGTCGCAGCCGACCGCAAGCCCGCCGACAATGCGCTGAACCTGCAGCAGTCCAAGGCCAAGATGCAGCTGTCGTCGATCGGCACCATCACCTCGGCCTTCGACAAGCTGAAGACGGCGCTGACCGCACTGAAGGCCACCACGGCGTTCGACACGCGCACCGTGACCGCAAGCAAAGGCGGCGACAAGGGCACCGACGAGATCCTGACGGCGTCGGTCGCGCTGTATGACGTCGGCACAACCAAGGCTGCCGCCTCCAATGGCACGCACGTGGTCAATGTCACCTCGCTGGCCACCGCGCACAAACTGATCGCCGATACCTCGGTACCCAAGACCGACACGTTTGCTGCCGGAACCTTGACGCTGACCGTTGGCGTGGGCGACAAGGCCAAGACCATGAACGTGGAGGTGGAGGACGGCGACACGCTGACCACCATCCGCAACAAGATCGATGCGGCTGGCCGCAAGGAAGGCGTGCAGGCCACCCTGATCAGCTCCGGCGACAACCAGTACCTGTCGATCGCCCAGGAGAAGACCGGTGCCGCCAACGCGATCAAGCTCGAATACGCAGGCAGCGACGCCAAGCTGGGGGGACTGGTCAACAGCCTCAAGCAGAACACCGCCGCCGCCGACGCCGAGCTGACCATCGATGGCGTGAAGGTCGTAAGCGCCAGCAATACGGTGGCCGATGCGGTTCCGGGCCTGACCCTGAACCTGAAGATGCCGGGCACCAGCACGGTGACCATCAGCACCGACACTGCGGCAGCCACCAAGGTGATGCAGGAGTTCGTCACCGCCTACAACGCCGCACTGGCGGCGATCAACACCGAAACCAAGTACGACGCCAAGACCAAGGAAGCCTCCACGCTGACCGGTGATGCGCAGATGCGCGGCGCCACCAGCCAGCTGCGCTCGGTGATGTCGAGCGTGCTCAAGGACCTGGCTGGTGACAAGCTCGATGCCAAGGCGATCGGTCTGGATACCCGCGGCTACCCCAATGCCGACGGCACGCTGATCCTGGACACCACCAAGTTCGCCGCCGCACTGGCCAGCCAGCCGGAGAAGATGCGCCAGGCGATCACCGGAGATACCGGCGGTGCCGGCAAGCTGTACACGCTGGTCGACGGCTATGTCAGCACCACGGTCGGCAAGGAAGGCGCGTTCGTCGCGCGGACCAAGGGACTGAACACCACGCTGGACAACATCGACAAGCGCCGCAAGGATCTCGACACGCGGATGAAGAGCGTGGAAGAGCGCTACAAGAAGCAGTTCATCGCGCTGGACAGCCTGATGGGCAAGTTGCAGCAGAGCAACACGGCGCTGCAGCAGCAGCTGGCACAGTTGAACCGCTGACGATGCGTGCGTGGCACTCAAGTTTGCCGCGCAATGCACCGATAACGGACGCAACAGCAATCATCGCCGCGCCGCCGGCACCGATCCCCACGATCGCCCGGCGGCACCCCGCGCAAGGAGAATCACGAATGTACGGTTCCAGCCGTCAATATGCCGAGCAGTACCGCCAGGTGGGAGTGACCAGTGCGGTCGCCGATGCCGATCCGCACAAGCTGGTGGCGATGCTGCTGGCCGGCGCGCTGGAGCGCGTGCGTCGCGCCCTGGCCAGCCTCGAGCGCGGCGACCAGGCCGGCAAGGGCAAGGCGATCGGCGAAGTCTGCGCGATCGTCGGCCACCTCAACGGCTCGCTGGACCATGAGGCCGGCGGCGAGATCGCCGGCAACCTGTCGGCCCTGTACGATTACGTGCTGCAGCGCCTGACCGAAGCCAACCTGCACAACGACCGCGCCGCGCTGGATGAATCGCTGCAGCTGCTGGGCGAGATCGACAGCGCCTGGAACGCGATCCCGCACGAACAGCGCCGCCCGGCCGCGGTGGCGCCATGAGCCTGCCCGAACTGCACGCGCAGCTGGATGCCTTCGAGAAGGCACTGGGCGATGACGCCCTGGACCAGGCCGACAGCCTGCTCGACGGGCACGACAGCACCCTGCATGCCCTGCTCAGCCAGCCGCTGACCGCTGCGGACCACGCGCCGCTGAGCGCCCTGTTCGAGCGCCAGCAGAGCCTTCTGGGCCTGCTGCGCCAGCGCCGCGATGCAGCAGCCGCACTGATGAATGACGGTCAGCGCTCTCTTCGCGCCGCCCATGCCTACCTGCAGGCAGAATCGCTGGCATGACCCAGCTGCCGACCACGTCGCTGCACCATCCTGCCGAAAGCGAGCTGTTCGACGAAACGCTCAGCTGCGAGCTGGCCCTGCCGGCCGAGTTCCAGGCGGGCAGCGCGGCCGGACGCACCAGCGGTGCCGAAGGCCTGTTGCGCAGCTTGGCACTGGTCGAAGACAGCCGTGTTGACGAGCACGACGAGCGCAACCAGGCCACCCTGCAGCTGCAACGCCTTGAAGCCAAGCTGGACCTGGCGATGGTGCTGCTCGGCCGCTTGGTGCGCCAGCAGGGCCTGGAACTGCCCCTGCGCCCGGTGCGCTGGTCGCGCCGTGGCATCCGCCTGCAGCTGGGCCCGCGCAGTGGTGCCAGCCCCGGACAGGCCGGCGTGGTGCGCCTGCAGCCCAGCGACTGGCTGCCCGACCACATCGACCTGCCGGTGGAAGTGATCGCCGAGGCAGCCGACGGCAGCGGCGGCCACTTCCTGTGGCTGCGCTTCCAGCGCCTCGGCGACGGCCTGGAAATGGCAATGGAACGGCACCTGTTCCGACTGCACCGCCGCCAGGTGGCCGAGGCGCGCCGGGCGCGCTGAAAGCTGCCACCATCACGCTTGGCGGGCAAGCCTTGGCGCGCCCGTTCAGCTAAGTTAAGGTGGACTCCCCTACACGGATCTGTTGCGTGCCTGTGCGAGTTCTCATCGTCGACGATCACACCCTCGTCCGCGCCGGCCTGGCGCGGCTGCTGCAGGGGTTTGCCGACGTGCAGCTCGTCGCCGAGGCCAGCAACGCCGAACAGGCACTGCAGCTGGCGCTGCAGCATGCGCCGGATGTGGTGCTGATGGATCTCTCGTTGCCGGGCCGCACCGGCCTGGAAGCGCTCAGCGACATCCGCCTGCGCGCCCCGGGCACCCGGGTGGTGATGATGACCATGCACGACGATGCCGCCCATGTGCGCGACGCCCTGGATCGCGGTGCGGTCGGGTTCGTGGTGAAGGATGCAGCACCGCAGGAGCTGGAACTGGCGCTGCGCGCCGCGCATGCCGGCCAGGTGTTCCTGAGTCCCCAGATCTCGGCCAAGATGCTGGCACCCATGCTGGGCCGCGAGAAGCCTACCGGCATTGCCGCGCTGTCGCCGCGTCAGCGCGAGATCCTGCGCCGCATCGGCAAGGGCGAAAGCAACAAGGAAATCGCCGCGGACCTCGGCATCAGCGTGAAGACGGTGGAAACCCATCGCGCACGCATGATGGAGTCGTTGGGCTGCCGCCGCGCCAATGACCTGTTGCTGCTGGCCGCGCGCCACCAGCACGAGCTGGAGTGATTGCCTGCGAATGGGGTCAGATCCCTTTCCGCAGGAAAGGGATCTGACCCCTGCCCGGCACTGCACCGGCGACGAATTCCCGTCACCCCGACATTCCCTGACAGGAATCCGTACACCGGCCGCTGCAAAACCCGCTGCGTCGGCACGACGAATCAATGACTTGGCGGCCCGTTTCGTCAATATCCCGAGCCAATGTAGGGATAACCCCTACATCCTGTCGGGACAACCACGAATCCCCTCAGGAACCCCCCGATTCCGCCCACGCCGGATCAAAAGCAAGATGCGTTCCACAAGGCGCCGGGGAGCGGCGCCGGGGAACCACGATGAAGGCTGCACTCTCGACCCAGCTGGGCCAACAACTTCACCTCACCCCGCAGCTGCTGCAGTCGATACGGCTGTTGCAGCTTGATGGCCTGCACCTGGAACAGGAAATCCAGCGCCTGCTGGACTCCAACCCGCTGCTGGAGATCGAAGAGGCCGAAGCGCCGGCCGCTGATGCCACCGAGGTCAGCGCCACCACGCTGGAAACCGCCGCGTTCGACGAGCTGCCGGAGTCTTCGATGTGGGACGTGGCCGGCGCCAGCTGGCAGGACGGCGACGACGACCGCATGGCGCGCATTGCCGCCGGTGAGTCGACCGACCCTCAGCTGCGCGTGCTGCAGCGCCTGGCGCTGGACATGGACGACAGCGAACTGGCGGTGGCCGCGTTCTGGCTCGACCACTGCGACGAGGCAGGCTACCTGCAGGCGCCACTGGCGCAGCTGCAGCTGCTGGCCAGCGCCCAGTTCGACATCGCCGCCGAAGGCGTCGAGGCCATCCGCCAGCAGCTGCTGCACGGTGAACCGGCTGGCATGGCTGCGCAGGACCTGCGCGAAGGCCTGCAGGCACAACTGCGCAGCCTGCACGGCGTGGTCCCCGCGCGTCACCTGGCCGCCCGCATCCTCGCTGGCGCGCTCGAGGCACTGGCCGCGCACGACTACCCCGCCCTCGCCCGCCAGCACGACGCCGAGATCGACGACGTGCGCGAGGCGGTGCGCCTGATCCTCTCGCTGCAGCCGCGCCCCGGCGACAGCCTGCTGCCCGAACGCAACGCTGTGGTAGTGCCGGACGTCGTCGCCTGGCACGCCGATGGGCAATGGAAGGTGGCACTGAACCCGGCCACCAGCCGCCGCGTCTCGATCAACAGCCAGTACGAACAGGCGCTGGCCGAAACCAGCGAAGCCGCGCCGGCACTGCGCGAGATGCTGCAGGAGGCGCGCTGGTTCAGCCGCGGCCTGTCGATGCGCTACGACACCCTGCTGCGCACCGCGCGCGTGATCGTCGAGCGCCAGGCCGCCTTCCTGGTGAGTGGCGAAGAGGCGATGGCGCCGCTGACCCTGAAGGAAGTGGCCGAGGAAATCGGCATGCACGAGTCCACCGTCTCGCGCATCACCACCGGCAAGTTCCTGCAGACCCCGCGCGGCACCTTCGAACTGAAGCACTTCTTCGCCGTGCGCCTGGAAGGCGCCAGCGTCTCCGGCCAGGCGGTGAAAGCCATGGTCCGCCGCCTGATCGACGCCGAACCCGCCGGCCGTCCGCTGGCCGACGAGGCCATTGCCGGCCTGCTGTCACGCCAGGGGGTGAACATTGCCCGCCGAACCGTCGCAAAATACCGAGAACAACTGGATATCGCCCCGGCCCGCGAACGGCGCCGGCTCAGCGCCAGGCAACCGCAGCTGGCCCGGGTGGGCTGAAAAGGATGTTGGACATGAACAAGCTCACGGTCCTGCTGGTCGATGACCACGAGGGCTTCATCAACGCGGCGATGCGCCATTTCCGCAAGATCGACTGGCTGCAGATCGTCGGCAGTGCCGGCAACGGCCTGGAAGCGATCGAGCGCTCGGAAACGCTGCGCCCGCAGGTGGTGCTGATGGACCTGGCCATGCCGGAGATGGGCGGCCTGCAGGCCACCCGCCTGATCAAGTCGCAGGACGATGCACCGTACATCGTGATCGCCAGCCACTTCGACGACGCCGAGCACCGCGAACACGCGCTGCGTGCCGGTGCCGACAACTTTGTCAGCAAGCTGTCCTACATCCAGGAAGTCATGCCGATCCTGGAAGGCCTCAGGGAGGAACAGTCGTGAGTGAATCGCGCATCCTGGTGCTGGACAACGACGCCGTGCGCGCAGAGCGCACCGTTGCCCTGCTGGAATTCATGGACTTCAATCCGCGCTGGGTCTCCGACGCGGCCGACTTCGACCTGGGCCGGCAGCGCCAGAACGACTGGATGGCGGTGATCGTCGGCAGCCTGGACGACAGCCCCGCCAGCACCGCGCTGTACAACTGGCTGGGCGGCAGCAGCCTGCCGCCTCCGGTGCTGCTGGCCGATGGTGATGCCGCAATGTTTGCCCAGCAGCACGGGCTGCATGAAGCGAATATCTGGCCGCTGGAAACGCCGCTGCGCCACGCACAGATGGAAGCCCTGCTGCGCCGCGCCAGCCTCAAGCGCCTGGATGCCGAGCATCAGGCCGGCGCCGCGCAGGACCAGGGACCCACCGGCAACGGCCCGGCAGTGAGCGCCCTGCGCACCATGATCGAGCAGGTGGCCGCATTCGATACTACCGTGCTGGTGCTGGGTGAATCCGGTACCGGCAAGGAAGTGGTGTCGCGCGCCATCCACCAGCGTTCGCCACGCCGTGACGGACCGTTTGTGGCGATCAACTGCGGCGCCATTCCGGCCGACCTGCTGGAAAGCGAACTGTTCGGCCATGAGAAGGGCGCCTTCACCGGCGCGCTCACCGCGCGCAAGGGCCGTTTCGAAATGGCCGAGGGTGGCACCCTGCTGCTCGACGAAATCGGCGACATGAGCCTGCCGATGCAGGTGAAGCTGCTGCGCGTGCTGCAGGAGCGCAGTTTCGAGCGCGTGGGTGGCAACCAGACCATCCGCTGCAACGTGCGCGTGGTGGCCGCGACCCATCGCGACCTGGAGACCCGCATCGCTGAGGGCAAGTTCCGCGAGGATCTGTTCTACCGCCTCAACGTGTTCCCGATTGAAGTACCCGCGCTGCGCGACCGTCGCGAAGACCTGCCGGCACTGGTGGAAACCATCGCCGCGCAGCTGGCCCGCACTGGCCGTGGCGAAGTGCGCTTCACCCCGGAAGCCCTGCAGGCGCTGGCCGGCTACGAATGGCCGGGCAACGTGCGCGAGCTGACCAACCTGGTCGAACGACTGGCCGTACTGCATCCGGGTGGCTCGGTGCGCGTACAGGACCTGCCGGCCCGTTATCGTGGCGATGCGGCACTGGCCGCCGTCGCTGCGCTGGCGCCGGCACCGCCCGCCGCCAGCGAAGAGCGACTGGACCTGCGCAGCTTCTCCTTCCACACACCCGGCAGCGGCAACCAGCCGGCGCTGGAACACGGTATCGCCGTCAATCGCCCGGCGGCACCGGCCGCACTGCCCGACGAGGGCATGGACCTGCGCAACCACATGGCCAGCATCGAACTGGGCCTGATCAACGAAGCACTGGAACGCACCCAGGGCGTGGTCGCCCACGCCGCCCAGCTGCTTGGCCTGCGCCGCACCACCCTGGTGGAAAAGCTGCGCAAGTACGGCATCGAACGCGAGCAGGCCGAACTGGCCGGCTGAACCGCGCCACCAGCATGAAGGGGGCACGAACGCCTGGGCTCGCCCGGGCGTTGGTGTTTTGGGCCCCTGGGCTCACATCCCCTTGCTGCGGAGCGGGATCTGAGCCCATTGCTTTTGCACGTTTTCCTAGAGACAACACCGCCGCAGTGCGGAGCATGGCGAGGACACCCCCAAGGAGGTTCCACCATGCATCGCCTTGCCCTGCTCGCCACCCTGCTCTGCCCGGCCCTGGCCACCGCGGCCAACTGCACGCTACCTGTCACGCTGGACCAGCGCCACTTCACCAACCTCAGCGATCCGTTGTATGCGCCGGACAATCCGAACGCCGGACGCATGGTGCAGGTCAGCTTCACCGGCAACCAGTACGTGCTGGATATCCTCGGCACCGACCTGCGCATCGGCGGCAGCTACCGCTACCAGCGCCTGGCCCCGCATATCGCGGAGATCCAGATGAGCGAAAGCCACCCGGCCGGCCCCGCACGCTACACCCTGCTGCTGACCTGCCTGAGCGACCGCCAGGGCCGCTTCATCTACACCCAGCACGACGGCCCCATCGCCCCGCGCCAGCGCCAGAATTCCGGCCACTGGACCCTGCAGCCGTAGGCCAGAAAACCGACGCCGGTTAAATGGCGCCTTCAATGGGGTCAGAGCCCGTTGCGTTGCAACGGGATACGACCCCGTGCCGACCAACGGTCGGCACCCACCATCAGTAGCAGGTTTCAACAGATCGCGGCCACCTGTCGCCGGACCCAGCCCGCCACCCCACGGATAGCCCGATTTTGACGTTGACGTTGATTCGGCGGGTGCAGGGCGCAGCCCTGCCAGCACACACACACCAGACCCTCACGTCACTGAATCGAAAACCGGTTTCGGCACGGCACTTGCACCTGCTCCAGCAGACAACCCCATCCCTGTTTCTGGAACCGTTGCAGATGTCCCACTCCGTCACTTCGATCCTTTCGCAGATCCGCTCCTATCAGACCCAGATGGGGCAGCCGGCGCTCAACCCGCTGGGCGAAACGCCGCGCAGCAACGCCCTGCCGGGCACGGTGCTGGACGCGCCGCAGGCCCAGCCGGCCAGCTTCACCGAAACCCTGCGTGGTGCGATTGCCGGCGTCAACGATGCGCAGCAGAAGTCCGGCGCCCTCGCCAAGGCCTTTGAAATGGGCGACCCCAGCGCCGACCTGGCCAAGGTGATGGTCGCCTCGCAGCAGTCCCAGATCGCCTTCCGCGCCACCGTGGAAGTCCGCAACCGTCTCGTCCAGGCCTACCAGGACGTGATGAACATGCCGCTGTAAGGAACATTGACGCATGGCACTGACGCTCTCCAAGGACAGCCTGAACGCCGAGAAGGCCGGGCAATGGTTCGACCGCCTGCAGAGTCTGCAGATCACCCGTCGGCTGGGCCTGATGGCGATGATCGCGGTGGCGGTGGCGGCAGGCCTGTCCGTGTTCTTCTGGTCACAGAAGCCGGGCATGGTCCCGCTGTACACCGGCCTGGACCAGAAGGCGACCGCTGAGGCGACCGACCTGCTGCGCGCCGCGCAGATTCCGTTCGCGCTCGATCCGGCCACCGGTGGCATCACCGTGCCGGAAAAGAACCTGCACGACGCTCGCCTGAAGCTGGCCGGCTCCGGCCTGACCGACAGTGGCAAGCTCGGCTTCGAGCTGATGGAACGCGACCCGGGCTTCGGCGTCAGCCAGTTCGTGGAAAGCGCGCGCTACCAGCACGCGCTGGAAACCGAGCTGTCGCGCACCATCAACACGCTGCGCCCGGTACGTGATTCACGCGTGCATCTGGCCATTCCCAAGCCCAGCGCCTTCACCCGCCAGCGTGACGTGGCCAGCGCCTCGGTCACCCTGGAACTGCGGGGCGGCCAGCAGCTGGAACGCAGCCAGGTGGACGCCATCGTGCACATGGTCGCGGCCAGCATTCCGGACCTGGCGCCGGAACGGGTGACCGTGGTCGACCAGAGCGGGCGCATGCTCAGCATCACCGACCCGAACAGCGAGGCGGCGGTCAACGCCGCGCAGTTCGAGCAGGTGCGGCGCCAGGAAACCTCGTTCAACCAGCGCATCCGCGAGCTGCTGGAGCCGATGACCGGCCCCGGCCGCGTCAACCCGGAAGTGAGCGTGGACATGGACTTCTCGGTGACCGAGGAAGCCCGTGAGCTCTACAACGGTGAACCGCAGAAGCTGCGCAGCGAGCAGATGAGCGAGAACACCACCAGCACGCCGGGTCCGCAGGGCGTGCCGGGTGCAACCAGCAACAGTCCGCCGGGCCAGCAGGCCGCGCCGGCCACCGCGCAGACCCCGACCGAAAGCAGCAAGAACGCCACCCGCAACTACGAGCTGGACCGCACCCTGCAGCACACCCGCCAGCCGGCCGGCCGCATCAAGCGCGTGTCGGTGGCGGTGCTGGTGGACAACGTGCCGCGCGCCGGCGCCAACGGCAAGATGAGCCCGCAGCCGCTGTCGGCCGCCGAACTGACCCGCGTCGAGGCGCTGGTCAAGCAGGCCGTCGGCTTCAACGCCGAGCGTGGCGACACCGTGTCGGTGATGAATGCCCCGTTCGTGCGCGAGACCACGCCCGAACAAGGCCCGGCCTGGTGGGAGCTGCCGTGGGTGCACGATGCCGGCCGCATGCTGCTGGGCGCGGTGGTGGTGCTGGCGCTGCTGTTCGGCGTGCTGCGTCCGGCGCTGCGCGCGATCACCGGCCAGAGCAGGAAGGCAGACGAGCAGGCGCTGGAGCCGCATACGGCGGATGTGCAGCTGGTCGATGACGATGGCATTGCGCTGCCAGCGCTGGGCACCGACCGGGCAAGCCTGGGCGGACCGGATGCGCTCGCACTGCCGGTGGATTCATATGAGGAACGACTGCGGATGGCGCGTGAAGCCGTGAAGACCGACTCCAAGCGCGTGGCCCAGGTGGTCAAAGGCTGGGTGGCCAATGACTGAGGCACAACTGACCGGAGTACAGCGCGCGGCCGTGCTGCTGCTTTCGCTGGGTGAGCTGGATGCGGCCGAAGTGCTGCGCCACATGGAACCCAAGGAAGTACAGAAGATCGGCATCGCCATGGCCACCATGACCGACATCACCCGCGAGCAGGTGGAGCGGGTGATGGACCAGTTCGGCCAGGAACTGGGCTCGAAGACCTCGCTGGGCGTGGGCTCGGATGACTACATCCGCAACATGCTGGTGCAGGCGCTGGGCAGCGAGAAGGCCGGCAACCTGATCGACCGCATCCTGCTCGGCCGCAACACCACCGGCCTGGACGCGCTGAAGTGGATGGACCCGCGTGCAGTGGCCGACCTGGTGCGCAACGAGCACCCGCAGATCATCGCCATCGTGATGGCGCACCTGGAAACCGACCAGGCCGCCGACGCGCTGAAGCTGCTGCCGGACCGTACCCGCGTGGATGTGCTGCTGCGCATCGCCACCCTCGACGGTATTCCGCCGAACGCGCTCAATGAACTCAACGAGATCATGGAGCGCCAGTTCGCCGGCAACCAGAACCTGAAGTCGTCGAACATCGGCGGCGTGCAGTGCGCGGCCAACATCCTGAACTTCATGGACAGCGGCCAGGACCAGGCAATCCTGGGCGAAATCGCGCGCATCGATGCGCCGTTGAGCAACCGCATCCAGGACCTGATGTTCGTGTTCGACGACCTGGTCGACCTGGACGATCGCGAGATGCAGCTGGTGCTGCGCGAGGTGAGCGGCGAGCGCCTGGGCCTGGCCCTGCGCGGCGCCGACATCAAGGTGCGCGACAAGATCACCCGCAACATGTCGCAGCGCGCGGCCGAGATCCTGCTGGAGGACATGGAAGCCCGCGGCCCGGTGCGCCTGTCCGACGTGGAAGGCGCACAGCGCGAGATCCTGGCGATCGTCAAGCGCATGGCCGATGAAGGCACCGTCACCATCGGTGGCAGCGCGGAGGCCATGCTGTGAGCAACGTCGTGCGCTGGCTTGCCCCGGACCTGCTGGCCCAGCCCGAACCGGTACTGGAGCAGGAGGGTGCTTTCGAACTCACCGAGCCGGATCCGGAACACGATCCGGAGCCGCCGCTGCAGCTGCCGACCCTTGAAGAGATCCAGGCGATCCAGGACAGCGCCGAGAAGGAAGGGTTCGAACAGGGCCATGCCGACGGCTACGGCCAGGGCCAGGCCGAAGTACGTCGCCTCGCCGCACAGATCGAAGGGATCCTGGACAACTTCAGCCGGCCGCTGGTGCGGCTGGAGAACGAAGTGGTCGGCGCCCTCGGCGAACTGGCGGTGCGCATCGCCGGCGCACTGGTCGGCCGCGCCTACGAAGCCGAGCCGGCACTGCTGGCGCAGCTGGTCGGCGAAGCGATCGACGCCGTGGGCGGCAGCACCCGCGAGGTGGAAGTGCGGCTGCATCCGGATGACATCGCTGCCCTCGCCCCGCTGTTGAATCTTTCGCCGACGCAGCGCCTGGTACCGGATACCAGCCTCAGCCGTGGCGACCTGCGCGTGCACGCCGAAGCCGTGCGCATCGACGGCACCCTGGAAGCCCGCCTGCGCGGTGCGCTGGATGCGGTGATCCGCCAGACCGGAGCGACGGCATGAGTGCCGGACCACAAACCACTCCGCCGCCGGCCGACTGGGCCGTAGCCCGCAACCTGCGCCTGGCGCGGCGCCTGGATGGCCTGCGCGTGGACACCGCGCATGGTCGCGGCCTGATCCGCGAGGGCGTGTTGCGCCGTGCGGTCGGGCTCACCCTGGAAGCGGTCGGCTGCGAAGCGCCGCTGGGTGCCAGCTGCAAGGTGGAAGTGGTCGACGGTGGCTGGGTCGATGCAGAAGTGGTCGGCTTTGCCGGCGAGCGCACCTACCTGATGCCCAGCGCCGAACTGCATGGCCTGCTGCCCAATGCCCGGGTGGTGCCATCGGCGCGCCGGGGCGGCGTGGAAGTGGGCGAAGGCCTGCTCGGCCGCGTCATCGACAGCGACGGCGTGCCGCTGGATGGCAAGGGCCCGATCCGCGCCGAGGGCCATGTTGGCATGGCCGGCGTGTCGATCAATCCGCTGGCGCGTGAACCGATCACCCAGCCGCTGGACGTGGGCGTGCGCGCGATCAACGCGCTGCTGCCGATCGGCCGCGGCCAGCGCGTCGGCCTGTTCGCCGGATCCGGCGTCGGCAAGTCGACGCTGCTGGGCATGATGACCCGCTACACCGCCGCCGACGTGATCGTGGTCGGCCTGATCGGTGAACGCGGCCGCGAAGTGCGCGATTTCGTCGAGACCACGCTGGGCGAGGAAGGCCTGCGCCGCGCCGTGGTGGTCGCCAGCCCTGCCGACCGGCCGCCGCTGGCGCGTCTGCATGGTGCCTACCGCGCCACCGCCATTGCCGAGTGGTTCCGCGACCAGGGCCTGAACGTGCTGCTGCTGATGGACTCGCTGACCCGCTTCGCCCAGGCGCAGCGCGAGATCGGCCTGTCGGTCGGCGAACCGCCGACCACCCGCGGCTATCCGCCGTCGGTGTTCGCCAAGCTGCCGGCACTGGTCGAACGCGCCGGCAATGGCGCCAAGGGCCGTGGCTCGATCACCGCGTTCTACACGGTGCTGACCGAAGGCGATGATCCGCAGGATCCGATCGCCGATGCCGCGCGCGCGATCCTCGACGGCCACATCCTGCTCTCGCGCCGCGTGGCCGACAGCGGCTTGTACCCGGCCATCGACGTCGAGTCGTCGGTCAGCCGCGTGGTCACTGAAATCGCCGACGAACCGTGGCGCCTGCGCATCCGCAAGTTGAAGCGACTGGTCTCGGCCTATTCGGCCAACCGGGACCTGATCGCGATCGGTGCTTACCAGCGCGGCAACGACGCGGCCACCGACGAAGCCCTGGAACGCTGGCCGGAAATCATGGAGTTCCTCGGCCAGGACGTTGCCAAGGCCGCAGATCTCCCGCACAGCCAGGCGGCGCTGCAGCGCCTGGTGGAACAAGAGAGTTAAGCCATGAACCAGTCCAAGCGCATCGATCCCCTGCTCAAGCGGGCCCAGGAACATGAGGACGCGGTCGCCCGCGACCTGGCCGAACGCCAGCGCGTGCTCGACACCCATCTGTCGCGACTGGACGAACTGCGCCGCTATGCCGAGGAGTACGCCAACGCACAGATGGCGGCGACCAGCCCGGCACAGTTGCTCAACCGCCGCGCCTTCCTCGATCGACTGGACAGCGCGGTCGAGCAGCAGCAGGCCACGGTCAATGGCAACCGCGAAAAAGTGGAGGCCGAGCGCGCACGCCTGATCCTGGCCAGCCGTGACAAGGCGGTGCTGGAGCAGCTGGCCGCCAGCTACCGGGCGCAGGAAAAGGTGGTGACCGACCGCCGCGACCAGCGCGAGATGGACGACATTGGCGCACGGCGTGCACGCCTGGTGCAGGCCGAAGACCAGGACGGCGCCGAGCAGGGAGGCCGCTCGTGATGCCCGCCCCGCTCGCCAGCAGCGCCAACACGGCCACGCCCGCCACCAGCAACAGTGCCGCACGCGCCTCGCGCAGCGAAGGCGGAAAGGACTTCAGCCAGCTGCTGCAGGGCGGCGCACCGTCTGCACCCACGCCAGCCGGGAGCGCCACGACACCGATGCCATCCACGCCGAGCCAACCATCGACCGCCGACAGCAATGGCCAGGCACCGGGTGAACGCACCGCGGACGCCGAAGCGGCAACTGCTGAAACGCCGTCGCTGCCGCCCGTTGCCGTGACCCCGGCTGGACCCGGCACCGAAAAGAACAAGCCCGCCCCGACCGAGGACGCCCCGTGGCCACCGCCCGGCCTGGCCGGCCTGGTGCTGGCGATGCCGATGCCTGCCGATCCGGCCGCTGCTCTGCCGACCACCGCTGCACCGGCGCTGGCCAGCGACGGTAGCGCGCTGCCTGCTGCTGCCCCCGCCACGAACCCGACACTGCCTGCAGACGCACCGGCGACGGCCACCACAACCCCAGTGGCGGCTGACGCCAAACCGGCGGCGACCAGTGCGGACGGTGCCACGGCGCTGCCACTGCCGGAGATGATCCTGCCCGGCAAGCGCAGCGAGCGCGGCGAAGGCAGTGACGTGGCCGCCGTTGGCGACCGCGCCAGCACACCCCTGCTGCACGCTCCGGCAGCAGCCGCCGTACAGGACCTCAAGGCGGCGCTCGCCGCCGGCAATGCGATCTTCAATGGCGAGCCGACGCCGAAACCCGTGCTGGGTGACGATGGCTTCGACCAGGCCATCGGCGCACGCCTGGGTTGGCTGGCCGACCAGAAGATCGGCCACGCCCACATCCGCCTGAGCCCGGACGACATGGGCCCGGTCGACGTGCGCCTGCAGTTGAACGGCGACAAGGTGCATGCCAGCTTCAGCAGCCCGCACGTGGACGTGCGGCAAGCGCTGGAAAGCAGCCTGCCGCGCCTGCGCGAGCTGCTGGGCGAACAGGGCTTCCAGCTGGCCCACGCCGATGTCGGCCACCAGTCCCCGGGTGGTGAGGGCAATGCGCCGGGCCAGCCCGGTGGCAGCGGCATCATCGGCGACGGAGAACCGACGCCGGGCGATGCCAGCGTGTCGTCGGCGCAGTTGATCCGCCAGCGCGGACTGCTGGACGCCTACGCCTGACAGGCGTGCCGACCAAGGTTGGCACCTACCGGCACAGGGTTCCGACGGAATTCCGTCGCATCCCGCTGCCCGGCCTTCGGCATGCCCCTTGCATATCCCGGTGAAGCAACCCTCAGGAGCTTCACCCGTGGCCGCAGCCGCTGACAAAACCAAGAAGACCGCAGAGAAGGACAAGGCCGCCAAGCCGCGTAGTCCGATCCTGATCACCGCGCTGGTGGCCGTACTGGCCGCCGCTGCCGCCGGTGGCGGCGTGTGGTTCTTCACCCAGTCCAAGCACGAAGAGAAGACCGCGCAGGCGCCGAAGAAGAGCGCGACCCCAGCCCCGGCACAGTACTTCGCGCTGGACCCGGCCTTCGTGGTCAACCTCAATGGCCCGGTCGACGGCCCGCGTTACCTGCAGCTGGAGGTCCAGCTGATGACCCGCGACCCGGCCGCGCTGGAAGCGATCAAGACCCACGCCCCGGCCATCCGTGCGCGCCTGCTGATGCTGTTCTCGCAGGTCAGCCCGGACCAGATCGCCGATGTCGCCGGCAAGCAGAAGCTGCAGGCCGCCTCATTGGCCGAGGTGCAGAAGGTACTCAAGGCCGAGACCGGCAGCAACGGCGCCGACGATCTGCTGTTCACCAGCTTCGTGACCCAGTAAGGGCCCACCGATGAATGATCTGCTGTCCCAGGACGAGATCGATGCCCTGCTCCACGGCGTGGACAGTGGCGCGGTCGAGACCGATGCGGAACCCCCGTCAGGCGAAGCGCGCTCGTACGACTTCGCCAGCCAGGACCGCATCATCCGTGGTCGCATGCCGACCCTGGAAATGGTCCATGAGCGCTTCGCGCGCCTGTGGCGGATCGGCCTGTTCAACCTGATCCGCCGCTCGGCCGAACTGTCGGTGCGCGGCATCGAACTGATCAAGTTCAACGACTACATGCACTCGCTGTATGTACCGACCAACCTGAACCTGATCCGCTTCAAGCCGCTGCGCGGCACCGGCCTGATCGTGTTCGAGCCGACCCTGGTGTTCGCCATCGTCGACAATTTCTTCGGCGGCGACGGGCGCTACCCCACCCGCATCGAGGGCCGCGAGTTCACGGCTACTGAAATGCGGGTCATCCACCTGCTGTTGAAGCAGACCTTCGCCGATCTGCGCGAAGCGTGGGCACCGGTGATGGATGTCGACTTCGAGTACATCAACTCGGAGATCAACCCGCATTTCGCCAACATCGTGACCCCGCGCGAATATGTGGTGGTGTGCCGCCTGCACGTCGAGCTCGACGGTGGCGGCGGCGACATCCACGTCACCCTGCCCTACTCGATGCTGGAACCGATCCGCGAACTGCTCGACGCCGGCATCCAGAGCGACCGCAACGACCGCGACGAGAGCTGGGGCAAGACCCTGCGTGAGCAGCTCAACGTCGCCGAAGTCACCCTGTCCAGCGTGCTGGCCAGCAAGCGCATGACCCTGCGCGACCTGACCCAGCTGAAGGTCGGCGACATCCTGCCGATCGAGCTCAGCCCGCAGGTGCCGCTATGCGTGGAGAACATCCCCGTGTTCACCGGCGAGTTCGGCATCGCCAACGGCATGAACGCCGTGAAGATCACCGCTACCCATCCGCCGGGCACCCGCCCGCGCGTACCCGTCATCCAGGAAGACCCGCAATGAACGATATCGACGCCCTCGAACCGACCCCGGCCCAGTTCAGCAGCCTGCAGGCCGATGAGACAAATGGTCCGGACCTGAACCTGGACGTGATCCTCGATGTGCCGGTGACCCTGTCGCTGGAAGTCGGTCGTGCCCGCCTGCCGATCCGCAACCTGCTGCAGCTCAACCAGGGCTCGGTGGTGGAACTGGAACGCGGTGCAGGCGAATCGCTGGACGTGTTCGTCAACGGCACCCTGATCGCCCACGGCGAAGTGGTGGTGATCAACGACCGCTTCGGCGTGCGCCTGACCGACGTGGTCAGCCCCAGCGAGCGTATCCGGAGACTGCGTTGAGCCTGCTGGCCTCCACCCTGCTCGCGGTCGGCAAGGCCGCCGCGCCGATCGGCCCGCAGGTCGGCCAGCATGCGGCCGCCGCACCCAGCCTGTTCGGTGCGGTGCTGGCGCTGCTGGCGGTGCTGGCGCTGGTGATCGGCCTGGGCTGGCTGCTCAAGCGCATGCCTGGCAGCGGCTTCCGCCCGGCCGAAGGCATGAAGCTGGTAGCCAGCCTCAGTGTCGGCGCCAAGGAGCGCGTGGTGGTGGTGGAGGTCAATGGCCAGCAACTGCTGCTGGGCGTCACCGCCGGCGGCATCAATACCCTGCATACCCTGCCCGAGCCGCTGCCGCCACCGGCACCGGTGCGCGTGCCGGACTTCAAGAACCTGCCGAATTTCGCCCAGCTGCTGCAGCAGCGGCTGCGCAAGGATCCCTGACATGCGTGTCACCCGTACCCGACTTGCCACCCTGATGCCGTGGCTGCTGTTGCTTGCCCTGTGCCTGTTGCCGGCGCTGGCGTTGGCCGCGCCCGGCGCGCCGGCCACCCCTCTGCCGGACGTCAACGTCGGCAAGATCGGCGGCCAGCCGGTCAGCCTGCCGCTGCAGACCCTGCTGCTGATGACCGCGATCACCCTGATCCCGTCAATGCTGCTGGTGCTGACCTCGTTCACCCGCATCATCATCGTGCTGGGCCTGCTGCGCCAGGCGCTGGGCACCGGCCAGACGCCGTCCAACCAGGTGCTGCTGGGCCTGGCCCTGTTCCTCACCGCAATGGTGATGATGCCGACCTGGGACAAGGCGTGGAGCGCGGGCATGGCGCCCTACCTCAACGGCGACATCGACTTCCAGACCGCATGGACGCTGACCACGCAGCCACTGCGCGGCTTCATGCTGGCGCAGATCCGCGAGACCGACCTGATGACCTTTGCCGGCATCGCCGGGCATGGCACCTACGCCAGCCCCGACGCGATCCCGTTCCCGGTGCTGGTCGCTTCGTTCGTCACCAGTGAACTGAAGACCGCCTTCGAGATCGGATTCCTGATCTTCATCCCGTTCGTGATCATCGACCTGGTCGTTGCCAGCGTGCTGATGTCGATGGGCATGATGATGCTGTCGCCGATGCTGGTCTCGGCGCCCTTCAAGATCCTGCTGTTCGTGCTGGTCGATGGCTGGGTGCTGACCGTGGGTACGTTGGCGGCGAGCTTCAATCCGGCCTGATATCCCCCGTAACGCGCAGTCGAGCAGGGCTCGACTCTACATGAGCAGATGGAACCCGAATGTCTCCCGAACTTGCCCTGACTGAACTGCGTGGCGGCCTGATCACCGTGTTGTGGGTGGCCGGCCCGCTGCTGCTCACCGTGCTGGTGGTGGGCGTGGTGGTCGGTGTCGTGCAGGCCGCGACCCAGCTCAACGAACCGACCATCGCCTTCGTCGCCAAGGCGGCAGCGCTGACCGCAGTGCTGTTCGCGCTGGGCAGCCTGCTGATCGGCCACCTGGTTGAATTCACCACGCTGCTGTTCCAGCGCATCCCACACCTGATCGGCTAGGGCACGCGCTTCGATGGACGCCGCGACACAGATGGCGGCCGACGGCCTGCAGGCCTTCGGCATGATCGGCACGGTGCTGTGGACCATGCTGCGCATCGGCGCAGTGGCCATGGCCATGCCCATGGTCGGCACGCGTGCGGTGCCATCGCGGGTGCGCGTGGTGCTGGCCGGCACCCTGGCCATCGCACTGGCCCCGCTGCTCCCCCCGGTACCGGACTGGACCGGCTTCGACGCGGCTACCGTGCTGACCATTGCCCGTGAACTGGCCATTGGCGTATCCATCGGCTTCCTGCTGCGGCTGGTGTTCGAAGCCGGTGCGATGGCGGGCGAACTGATCGCGCAGGGCACCGGCCTGGCCTTCGCGCAGATGAGCGACCCGCTGCGCGGTGGTACCTCCGGCGTGATCGGACAGTGGTTCTATCTGCTGTTCGGACTGCTGTTCTTCACCGCCAACGGCCACCTGGCGCTGATCTCGCTGCTGGTGGACAGCTATCGCGCGCTGCCGATTGGCGCCCCGCTGCCTGATCCCCATGCCTTCTTCAGCATCGCTCCGACCTTCCTGCTGACCGTACTGCGCGGTGCGCTGACCCTGGCCATCCCGCTGACCGTGGCGATGTTGGCGGTGAACCTGGCCTTCGGTGTCCTGGCGCGTGCCGCCCCTGCGCTGAACCCGATCCAGCTGGGCCTGCCGGTCTCGCTGCTGCTGGGCCTGTTCCTCCTGGCGCTGCTGGCCGGGGAAATGGGGCCGCCGGTACAGCGCCTGTTCGACGCCGCCTTCCAGGCCGCGGACGCGGTCACACGCTGACCCGGTCATCACGTATTGCCGCTTGAAGTCCCCCCCGGTCTGCGCGTTAGAGTGAATGCGCGGCAACCGGGGGGATGCCGCACCTGGCCGGCGCCCGTTCGCGTTGGCCTGCCTCATGCATGCCCCACCGTGGTTTCCGTCGACAGGCAGGTCCGGGAGACTGACGAATGCTGGTAGGCACGTACAACCCGTGGCTGGTGGCGATCTCACTGCTGGTCGCCGTGATGGCGTCGTACACGGCGCTGGCCATGGCAGGGCGCACGGTCACCGCCCCGGGCAGGGCAGCTGCCTGGTGGTGGCGCCTGGGGGGCGGATTCGCCATGGGCCTGGGTGTCTGGTCGATGCACTTCATCGGCATGCTGGCCTTCGATCTGCCCATTGCACTGGGCTACGACCTGCCCATCACCCTGCTCTCGCTGGCCCTGGCGATCGCCTCGTCGGTGTTCGCACTGTGGCTGGTCTCACTGCGTACCCTGCCCCATCCTCGATTGGCCGGTGGTGCCCTGCTGATGGGCACCGGCATTGCCGGCATGCACTACGTCGGCATGGCAGCGATGCGCATGCAGCCCGGGATCGACTACGACCCGGGCTGGCTGCTGCTCTCCCTGGTGGTGGCGGTGGCCGCTTCGTGGACCGCGCTGTACGTGGCGTTCCGCCTGCGCGCGCAGCGCACCCGCGTCGGTGACCGGTTGGCGGCCGCCGGCCTGCTCGGCCTGGCCATCGTCGGCATGCACTACACCGGCATGGCCGCCGCGCGTTTCCCGGAAGGCAGCATTTGCGGCGCCGCGGTCGGTGATGGCCTGCAGAGCGAGTGGCTGGCGATGCTGGTGGTGGTGTTGACGGTTGCGATCCTGGCGGTGGTGCTGGTGGTCTCGTGGCTGGACCAGCGTGTGGAGGCGCAGCTGCTGCGGCTTCGCAACTCGATGCTGAGCACCTCGTTGACCGATGCCCAGCAGGAATTGACCCAGGCCGCACTGCACGACCCGCTGACCCGCCTGCCGAACCGCCTGCTGCTGCAGCGGCGCATCGTGCAGGCGCTGGCCGAAGCCGAACAGGGCGGCAGCCGTTTCGCGGTGATGTTCATGGACCTGGACGGATTCAAGCAGGTCAATGATGCCTACGGCCATCAGGCCGGCGACGCACTGCTGGTGGCGGTGGCCGAGCGTACCCGCCAGCTGCTCCGGCCCAACGATATGCTCGCCCGTCTGGGCGGCGACGAATTCGTGCTGGTGGTGCGCATCGAGCACGACGAGGACCTGCCCACCCTCGCCCGGCGCATCCTGCAGGCGGTGGGCAGCGGCCCGTTGCTGCCGGACAACGAACTTCAAGTGACCGCCAGCATCGGCGTGGCGATCTGCCCCGACCACGCTGCCAGCGAGCGCCAGTTGATGGCCTTCGCCGACGCGGCGATGTACCAGGCCAAGGAATCCGGACGCAACGCCTTCGTGCTGTTCGCCGACTGGATGAACGACAGTGCCGAGCAGCAGTTCCGGCTGCTGGCCGACCTGCGCCGTGCGATCGGCAGCGAGCAGCTGTTCCTGCACTATCAGCCGAAGATCCGCGTGGCCACCCAGAAGGTGGCCGGTGCCGAAGCGCTGATCCGCTGGAAACACCCGGAGCACGGACTGATCCCACCGGACCGCTTCATCCGCCTGGCCGAACGCAGCGGCGCGATCAACGAGATCGGTCGCTGGGCACTGGACCAGGCCTGCCAGCAGCTGCGGCGCTGGCGCGACGCCGGGCATGAAGGCTGGTCGATGTCGGTGAACCTGTCGCCGGTGCAGTTCAGTTCGCCACACCTGCTGCAGGATGTGCGTGAAGTGATCGAACGCTATGGCATTGCCCCGCGCCACCTGGTGCTGGAGATCACCGAAAGCACGGTCATGCGCGATACCGATACCAGCCTTCGCCTGCTGCAGGCGCTGTCGGCGCTGGGCGTGGGCATCTCCATCGACGATTTCGGAACCGGCTATTCCAGCCTGCTGTACCTGAAGCGGCTGCCCGCCACGGAGATCAAGATCGACCACGCGTTCGTGCGTGACCTGGAACACAGTGCGGAGGACGTGGTGATCGTCTCTGCGATCGTGGCGCTGGGCCATGCCCTGGACATGGACATCGTCGCCGAAGGCGTGGAAACCGCCGCGCAGCGCGCCTACCTGGAGCGCCTGGGCTGCGACTTCCTGCAGGGTTATCTGCTCGGCCGCCCGGTCGACGCGGCGCGCTTCATGCAGCTGCACGACCTGCCCCGGCCGCGGGTGGAACTGGCGCAGAGCCCACCGCCGCAACACCCGCCCGGCTGACTCCGGGCCGCGCGCGCCCCATCACGCAGCAGTTCCTGCGACACGTTCCTGTAGAGCCGAGCCGACACTCGGCTGCGCTTCTCGCCTGGACACAACCGCAGCCGAGCGTGGGCTCGACCCTACAACACCGGCGGTGGGCAGCACCACGCCACGCGTGGAACAGTTCTTGCACGCACCTGGGCAACCCCAGCCGCAGTGCCCGTGATGTCCGAGAACGAATCCGCCGGAGAAAAGACCGAACAACCGACCGAAAAACGCCTGCGCGACGCCCGTGAACAGGGCAACCTGCCGCGCTCGCGCGAACTCGGCACCGCCGCCGTGTTCGGCGGCGGTGTGCTGGCGGTGATGGCCATGAGCGGCTCGATCGGCCGTGGCGCCACGGCCTGGATGAAGCAGGCGCTCAGCCCGGAACAGAGCCTGCGGCAGAACCCGAAGGAACTGTTCGGCCACTTCGGCGACCTGCTGTTGCAGTTCATGCTGGTGATCGCACCGCTGGTGCTGGTCTGCCTGCTGGCCAGCTTCGTCGCCCCGCTGGTGATGGGCGGCCTGCGCTGGTCGCAGAAGGCGTTGCTGCCTGACATCAACCGCATGAACCCGATGAGCGGGCTCAAGCGCCTGTATGGCCCCGAGGCGATTGCCGAGTTCACCAAGTCGCTGCTGCGCGTGGCCTTCGTCGGTGTGGCCGCCGGGCTGGTGGTCTGGACCGGCTTTGACACCCTGCGCGGGCTGATCCACCACCCGCTGGAGACCGCCATCACCGACGGCCTCGGCTTCACCCTGCGCCTGCTGCTGGCCACGGCCGGCGCGATGCTGGTGCTGGCCGCCATCGACGCGCCGTACCAGCGCTGGAACTGGATGCGCAAGCTGAAGATGACCCGTGAAGAGCTGCGCCGGGAAATGAAGGAAAGCGAAGGCAGCCCCGAGGTGAAGGGCCGCATCCGCCAGCTGCAGCAGCAGATGGCCAACCGCCGGATGATGGAAGCGGTGCCCACCGCCGACGTGGTGGTGGTCAACCCCACCCATTACGCGGTGGCCCTGAAGTACGAAGGCGGCGCCATGAACGCCCCCACCGTGGTCGCGCTGGGCGTGGACGAGACCGCCCTGCGCATCCGTGAAGTGGCCGACGGCAACAAGGTCGCGATCGTCTCCGCCCCGCCTTTGGCACGCGCCTTGTATCGGGAAGGCCAACTCGGAAAGGAAATTCCCGTGAGACTGTATTCGGCCGTCGCCCAGGTCCTGTCCTACGTCTACCAGCTGCGCGCCTGGCGCACTGGCCCGATGCCGGACGCCCCGCACATCCAGGTGGATGAATTCGGCAAGGGAGGCCGCCCGTGAGCGCCCAGCCCGCCACCGGATTCAACACCCGCCGCGCCCTGGAAATGATCCGCCAGGGCCTTGGCGCGCCGCTGATCGTGCTGGCCCTGCTGGCCATGGTCGTGGTGCCACTGGCCGCGCCTGTCCTCGATGCGCTGTTCACCTTCAACATCGCCATCTCGCTGATGGTGCTGCTGGCGGTGGTCTACGTGAAGCGCCCGCTGGATTTCACCATCTTCCCGATCGTGCTGTTGATCACGACCATGCTGCGGCTGGCGCTGAACGTGGCCTCCACCCGCGTGATCCTGCTCAATGGCCAGAACGGGCACGATGCCGCGGGCAAGGTCATCGCCGCCTTCGGTGAATTCGTGATCGGCGGCAACTACGCGGTCGGCATCGTGGTGTTCGCGATCCTGACCATCATCAACTTCGTGGTCATCACCAAGGGCGCCGGCCGCGTCTCGGAAGTGACCGCGCGCTTCATCCTCGACGCGATGCCCGGCAAGCAGATGGCGATCGACGCCGACCTCAACGCCGGTTTGCTGACGCGTGAAGAAGCCAAGCTGCGCCGCGAGGAAGTCCGCGAGGAAGCCGACTTCTACGGTGCGATGGACGGTGCCAGCAAGTTCATCCGCGGCGACGCCATCGCCGGCATCCTGATCCTGTTCATCAACATGCTCGGCGGCCTGGCCGTGGGCGTGCTGCAGCATGGCATGCCGTTCGGCGAAGCCGCCGCCACCTATACCCTGCTGTCGATCGGTGACGGCCTGGTGGCACAGCTGCCGGCGCTGCTGGTCTCCAGCGCGGTGGCGATGCTGGTCACCCGCGCCTCGCGCTCGCAGGACATGGCCCAGGCCATGACCGGCCAGGTGTTCGGCCAGTACCGGGCGCTGGCGATCACCGCCGGCATCATCGGCCTGGTCGGCCTGGTGCCGGGCATGCCCAACGTCGCTTTCCTGACGCTGGCCTCGATCCTCGGCTTCATCGCCTGGAAGCTGTATCGCAAGACCAAGGCACCGGCTGCCGATGCGACAGGCAGTGGCACCGATGCCGCCGCGCTCACTGCGCTCGGCCGCCCGGCCGCCGCGGCCCCCACCGCCGAACTGAGCTGGGACGAACTGCGCCCGGTCGATCCGCTGGGCCTGGAGGTCGGCTATCGGCTGATTCCGCTGGTGGACAGCAACCAGGGCGGCGAACTGATGGCGCGCATCAAGGGCGTGCGTCGCAAGCTGACCCAGGATGTCGGCTTCCTGATCCCGTCGGTGCACATCCGCGACAACCTGGAACTTCCCGCCAACGGCTACCGCGTGCTGGTGCACGGCGTACCGGTGGCCACCGCCGAGATCCACCCCGACCGCGAGCTGGCCCTGGATCCAGGCAGCGCGCTCGGCGCACTGGAGGGCATTGCCGGCAAGGATCCCGCGTTCGGCCTGGATGCCACCTGGATCCAGCCGCACCAGCGCGCCCAGGCCGAAACGCTGGGCTACACGGTGGTCGACCCGGCCACCGTGGTCGCCACCCATCTGTCGCACCTGATCCGCGAACACGCGCCGGAACTGCTCGGCCACGAAGAAGTGCAGCACCTGCTGGCCAACCTGGCCAAGAGCGCGCCCAAGCTCGTCGAAGATCTGACGCCCAAGGCGCTGCCGCTGTCGGCGGTGGTGCGCGTGCTGCAGAACCTGTTGGTGGAGCGCATTCCGATCCGCCAGCTGCGCAAGATCGCCGAAGCGCTGGTCGAACATGCGCCCGCCAGCCAGGACCCGGCCGTGCTGACCGCCGCGGTGCGCACCGCACTGGGCCGCTTCATCGTGCAGGAGATCGCCGGAATGTCGGCGGAGCTGCCGGTGTTCACCCTCAACCCGCAATTGGAACGTGTCTTGCAGGAGTCCACGCAGGGCAACGGCGCCGCGCTGGAACCCGGACTCGCTGAGCGACTGCACCAGAGCCTGGCCGAATGTGTCAGCAAGCAGGAAGCCCGCAACGAGCCCGCGGTCGTGCTGGTACCTGGCCCGGTGCGCGCCGCGCTGGCCCGCCTGGTCCGCCACAGCGTTCCGTCGCTGTCGGTGCTGGCCTACAGCGAGGTGCCGGAGGACAAGCGCCTGAAGCTGGTCGGAACGATCAGCTGACGCCCGCCCGCCGATGCGCCAGAAAACAGACACCGCTTTCGAACCAACGCAACTGACAGACACCAAGGGGAACCCGCACCGTGCAAACCACCGACCACCCGAGTTCCCCGACCGCCACCCCGCCGTCTTCGCCCCGTGACCACAGCATGAAAATCAAACGATTCGTCGCCGCCGACATGCGCTCGGCCATGAACCTGGTGCGCAAGGAACATGGTCCTGACGCCGTGATCCTGTCCAACCGCCGGATCGAGGAAGGCATCGAGATCGTCGCCGCCGCCAACTACGACGAGAGCGCGGTGCAGCGTGCGCTGGAAGCCTCGCGCCGTGAC
>NZ_JAOCGL010000027.1:0-40503 GCF_029842485.1 Stenotrophomonas sp. GD03777 | reverse complement strand
TGGCCATTCATCCACGCATGGCGTGGATCTACTGATCGCCGCGCCAGGCATGGATTGTGGTGGGTGCCGACCGTTGGTCGGCACGGCGACGCCACCCCGGTCATGACCCCAATCCACCGGCACGGTATCCTGCACGACGGAATCGAGTTCAGAGGTAGTCCATGGCGGGAGCCAAGCGCGGGTGTCTGTTCGTGGTAACGCTGGTGGTGGTGCTGGCCGCTGTCGTGGCCGGCGCGGGCGCGTGGTTCTTCTACCAGCAGACCCGCTTCGCCGATGCCCCGATCACCCCCACCGCCGAAAGCGTGGTCATCGCCAGCGGCGATGGCATGAACAGCGTGCTGCGCAAGCTACGCGATGCCGGCGTGGACGAGGGCCAGGACACCCAGTGGCAACTGCTGGCGCGCCAGCTCGATGCCGCCGGCAAGCTGAAGGTGGGCGAGTACGCGCTCAGCGGCGAGCTGACCCCGCGCGAGCTGCTGTTGCGCATGCGTGCCGGCAAGGTGCTGCAGCACCGCGTCACGATTGTCGAGGGCTGGAACATCCGCCAGCTGCGTGCCGCGCTCAAGCGCGCCGAGCCGCTGCTGCACACCACCGACAATCTTGATGACGCCGCGCTGATGCAGCGCCTCGGCTTCGGTGGCCAGCATCCGGAAGGCCGCTTCCTGCCGGAGACCTACGTCTACCAGCGCGGCGACAGCGATCTGGACGTGCTCAAGCGCGCGCACGCCGCGATGGAAAAGGCGCTGGATGAAGCCTGGGAAAGCCGCGCGCCGGACCTGCCGATCAACACGCCCTACGAACTGCTGACGATGGCCTCGATCATCGAGAAGGAAACCGCATTGGCCAGCGAGCGCCCGCAGATTGCCGGCGTGTTCATGCGTCGCCTGAAGATCGGCATGCGCCTGCAGACCGACCCGACCGTGATCTACGGCCTCGGTGCCGCGTATGACGGCAACATCCGCCGCCGCGACCTGACCACCGATACGCCCTACAACACCTATACCCGTGCCGGCCTGACCCCGACCCCGATCGCCATGCCCAGCCGCGATGCACTGATGGCCGCCGCGCAACCCGCAGCGGGCGACGCGCTGTATTTCGTCGCCGTGGGCGATGGCAGTGGCGCGCACGTGTTCTCGCCCAGCCTGGACCAGCACAACGCGGCCGTAGCCCGCTACCTGCAGCAGCTGCGCCAGCAACGTACCCAGGAGACCCCGGCGCAATGAGTCCCGCGCTGCTTCGCCACCCGCGTTTCGTCAGCCTGGAAGGCGGCGAAGGCGCGGGCAAGACCACCGCCATCAATGCCATCCGTGACTGCCTGCGCAGCCACGGCCACGAGGTGGTGCTGACCCGCGAGCCGGGCGGCACGCCCCTGGCCGAGCGCATCCGCGGCCTGGTGCTGAAGCCCGATGCCGAGATCGCTGCCGAGCCACTCAGCGCCGAAGCCGAGTTGCTGCTGGTGTTCGCCGCACGCGCGCAGCATGTGCGCCAGGTGATCCGGCCGGCGCTGCAGCGCGGCGCCTATGTGCTGAGCGATCGCTTCACCGATTCCAGCTACGCCTATCAGGGCGGTGGCCGTGGCCTCGACCCGCAGTGGATTGCCGACCTGGAGCGCCGCGCGGTCGGCCTGCTGCCGGGCCTGACCCTGCTGCTGGATGTGGACGTGGCCGTCGGCCGCGCGCGCGCCAACGGCCGCGACCTGTGGCCGGACCGCATCGAGAGCGAGCAGGACGATTTCTTCCAGCGCGTGCGCGAAGTGTTCCGCAGCCGCGCACAGCAGGATCCGCAGCGCTTCGCATTGATTGATGCGGGCCAGGAGCAGGCGCGCGTGGCCGCCGATGTGGTCGCGCGTGTCGAGCGCTGGCTGCGGGACGGGGAGGGCGCATGAGCACGTTTTCGCCCTGGCAGCAGCGCGCGTTCGAACAGACGGTGGCCGCGCTCGACGCCGGTCGCCTCGGTCATGGCCTGCTGATCTGCGGTCCGGCCGGGCTGGGCAAGCATGAGGTGGCGCTGGCGCTGGCCGACCACGTGCTGGCGCAGGGCGATGCAGCCCACGCCACGCGCACGCGCCAGCTGATCGCGGCGGGCACCCACCCGGACCTGCAGCTGGTCAGCTTCATTCCGAACAAGAGCGGCGACAAGCTGCGTACCGAGATCGTCATCGAGCAGATGCGCGAGATCACCGACAAGCTGGCGCTGACCCCGCAGTACGGCGTGGCGCAGGTGGTGATCGTCGACCCGGCCGATGCGATCAACCGCTCGGCGGCCAACGCGCTGCTGAAAACCCTGGAAGAGCCGCAGCCCGGCCGCTACCTGTGGTTGATCAGCAGCGACCCGGCACGCTTGCCGCAGACCATCCGCAGCCGCTGCCAGCGACTGGAATTCAAGTTGCCGCCGCAGCACGAAGCACTGGCCTGGCTGCAGCAGCGGGGCCATAGCGAGGCATCGGCGCGCGAAGCGCTGGAGGCCGCGCGCGGCCATCCCGGCCAGGCCGACAACTGGCTGCGCGAAGACGGCCTGAGCCTGCGCCGCGAAGTCGGTCGAGATCTGGAACAGCTGGTCACCGGCAAGACCGGCGCGGTGGAGCTGGCGCAGAAGTGGTGCGGTGACGACAACGCGGCGCTGCGCCTGCGCTTTGCCGCCGACCTGGCGCTGGCCCAGGCCAGCACCGATGCCTTGACCACGCCGGAGCGATTGCACAAGCTTGCAGCCTGGTTCGATGCGGCCAACCGCACCCGCGACCTGCTGCGCACCACGGTGCGTGCAGACCTTGCGGTGGTCGAGTTGCTGCTGGCCTGGAACAAGGTGAACGAGCGGCCTGCCGCAAGGGGAAATCGATGAGTGCCAGCAACGCCCGCCAGGGCATCCTGTCCCTGGCCGTGAAGGACAAAGCCGCGCTGTACAGCGCGTACATGCCGTTTGTGAAGAATGGCGGCATCTTCGTGCCCACGCCCAAGCGCTACTTCCTGGGCGACGAGGTGTTCCTGCTGTTGACCCTGCCCGATTCCAGCGAGCGCCTGCCGGTGGCGGGCAAGGTGATCTGGGTGACCCCGGCCGGCGCGCAGGGCAACCGCACCGCCGGCATCGGCGTGCAGCTGGCCGACGGCGCCGAAGGCGAGGGCGTGCGCCACAAGATCGAGACCCTGCTGGCCGGGCTTACCAGCTCGGACAAGCCGACCCATACGATGTGATTCCGGTAGCGCCGGGCTGGGCTCGGCTGCATGCCCCGAAACGCCTGTGAACCCGCTGTTCTGTAGAGCCGAGCCATGCTCGGCTGCGCACCCCGAAAACACCCGTGAACACGAATGTGAAAAAGTGTTGACGGCCTCAGAAAAGCCCCTATAATGAGCGGCTCAGCAACACACCGGGCGGTTAGCTCAGCGGTAGAGCATTGCCTTCACACGGCAAGGGTCACAGGTTCGATCCCTGTACCGCCCACCATGTTGCAGAACGAAAAAAGCCTCCAGCAATGGGGGCTTTTTTGTTACCTGCGATCCAGCAGGATCGGCCGAATGCGCGCTCCGTCTCAGCCGTGTTCTTCCAGCGGCGCGCTTGATCTTCGCCGTGCGTCAATCAGGCCGTGCCCGCATCAACGTGCCTTCAGTCACCCGACGCATCGGGCCGATCAACGACGGGGCCGACGAAGTCAATGATTTCTTCGATCTCAATGCCTCGTTGATTAGGTTCATCATCAGGCCCCAAGCCGCTCTCTGACAGTTCTTCCAGCAACGCATCAATCAGCGACTCGCGATCACGCTCAACGAGGTATCTGACGCCATTCTCGGGTAGGAGCAAATTGTGCTTCGCTGCGATTTCAACCAACAGCGAGCGCAGGCTGGGTGAGATATCCTTCTTCATCTTTACTTTACCTTCGGGTCTCTCAGTCCTTCGCTATTCTTCGGGAAGGCCGTTATGACCTTCCCTTCGCCGTTCAAAACTACTTTCGCATCCTTCCCTGTGTACGCCGTCTTGCCGCCGGCCTGCTCGGCAACCTTCGCGGGTTCTTTCACTGCCGATAGTATGGCCTTTGCAGAGACCCCCCTGCCTCCATCGCGGGAGATTGCCTGATTCAAGCCGTGCTTAGTGTAGCCGGTGATCTTTCCCGCTACTGCGCCAGAAGTGCCCGTGACACCGGCGGCTCCTGCGCCAATCTCTGCCGCAGTGGCTACCGCTCCTGGATTTGCCATTGCGGCCAGACCACCCTCTGCGAGTACTGGAGCCGCCAGAATTGCGGTTAACGCGACACCAATTGCCGGTCCGAGGCTATCGCTTGGATTTCTCGGCGGAGGAGTAATCGGTTGCCCATTCGTGGCGTCGTTGACTACCTTGAAGGCTGCACCACTCTCCCGCCCATCAGGATCCGTGAACTTGTAAGGGTTTCCGTTGGCATATCGATACCGGTTGAACTGTTCAACTGGCTTCTGATAGGCCGTTACCGGGTCCACCGATAGGAAAATCCCCAACTGTGGATCCATGTACCGCTGCTGCATGTAGCTCAGTCCGGTGACCGAGTCGCTCACATGTCCCGTGTATCCCGGTCCGTCTGTGGCCTGGCCACCTACCAAGGCCCCATAGGGCTCATAGTCGTAGCGCTTGATCACTTTCCCATTGGCATCTGTTTCGGCGACGACGGAGCCAAGGGCGTCAGTGTGGATGTAAGTGACTGTTTCCTGGCCTGCGGCGATGGCAGATGGTAATAGGCCAAGGCCGAATGGCAGCGCAAAGCACAACCAGGTGCCTATGGCAGCCAACTGGCGGAATTGAGATTCAAATCTCCTGAAGCGCGAAATTGCACCACCTGCAGCATCCCTGCACCTACGCATTCTTCGCATCCCCGGAAACGCCTTCGAGTAAGGCTTGACCGGATATTACGATCATGAAGCTTGTTGGTCGATGCGGGCCACGCAGGGGAGGGGGCGGAAAGTCCTGCTCTACAGCGGTCCCAGCCATTCTCTGAGCTCACTGCTGGCCTTCATTTACTCAGGGGTTTTCTTCTGTGAATGGGAACAGGCCTTGTCTCAGGCGTGTTCGTCCAATAGCTCGCGCGCGATCATCGCCGTGGCATCCAGCAGGTCATGGCCGCTACCCGCCTGCACCACCACTGCAAGCAGACCACGGCCCACCTCGGCATTGCCGCTGGTCAGCTCCATCTCGCCTTCAAAGCACAGATCGGCCAACCATTCATGAGCCTGCTGCAGCCCGCGCTTGCGGACGCGGCGGAACTCCGCGAGCAGCTTCGCCTGGCCGGCCTCCTGCTCACCGTCGGCCAGCAGGCCGATGGCACCGCCGTGCGCCGCGCGCCAGAGGGCCGGTAGCGGGCGACCGTTCGCGTCCACCACGTCCGGCGAGAACTGCGCGCAGTACATTTCGTAGCGCTTGCCCGCTGTGCTGCGGGGCACGATGCCGGCTTCGGCCAGCAGGCGTTCGGCTTCATCCAGTGTGCTGAACTTCAAGCGCAGCAGTGCAGGGCGGCTCAGCTGTTGTGCCAGCGCGTGCTGGTTGGCGGCGAACCAGACGTTCCAGCCTACGCTTGCGCGGCCTTCCAGTGCGGCCTTGAAGTACTCCAGGTGTTCGGCGTCCATTGCGGTCTCCTGCGCTCCCTGCGCGATTGTAGCGGGAGCACATCCGGGCCGATCAGGCATCGCCGCTGGAGAGGCAATGATGTGCCTCGCGCACCAGCTGGCGTGCGGCCACGATCAGTCCGTCGATATGGAAGGCGCCCAACTGCTCGTTAGGACCGCCTTCGTTGCGCGCATGGTCGGCGGCCTGCAGCAGATCGAGCAACGCGCCGAGCCCAGATAGCGAGCGGCGCAACGAAGCGTGATTGCTGGCGCCGAGGGTGAGGCTGATGCACGGCTGTCCGTCATCACCGTCGGCCTGGTTGATCGCATTGAGACGGGCGAAGAACGTGGCCGACTGCGCCGGAAGGTTCTGTTCGTTCAGGGCGCACTCGATCTCGCGTGCGACGTCCCCGGGCACGTCGGCTGCGACGTCGCCAATAAGCGCGTGCAGGCGGGGATGGATGGCGATGCGGTTGGTCATGGCGAAACCCTCACTGGCGTAGGGCCACCTTCCGGAGTGAAGGTGGCGGACGGTGCGGGTTGGCGTACCGGGGCAAACACAACGGAGTGAGAAATCACCCGGCGGATCGAGTGATCCCCACACACCGCCCGCCATTGAGGGCAGTTGGTGCATTCTTGCGGCTACGCACTGCTGCGCAACCTATCCGTTCGGTTTGCTTTTTCGAGACGCCAATCCCGGCCAAGGCGTCTTGCCTCGGCATGGCGATCTTCAAGCCGGGCAATCACATCGGTCTGTAAGGGAAATTCTCAACTGTCCCTAGGCAGGCCAGACGTTTCCCGTTGTGTGTCGTCCGACACCTGCAAGTAGTGCGGCCCATCACTGATGGCGCGCATCGCCGCCCCTGCCGACCGTGCACGAGACGACTCCAGAGCGGCGCCGCCACGGCAATCGCGTCACCCCGCGCGGCGGACGCGGGACCATGCCACGCGTGGAGCCAGAGGGTTCCATCCCTGTGCTGTCCCACCGCCCCGGGCAGGCGTAGTCTCAGCCTGTCGTCGTACCCATCCACTCTGGAGTGCCACCATGCCGCTCGCCCGCATCGATCTTCGCAAAGGCAAATCCGCCGACTACCTGCAACGCGTCGGCGAAACCATCTACCAGGCCATGCGCGCGGTGGGGGTGCCGGAAAACGATCGCTTCCAGATCTTCCAGGAACACGCGCCCGGCACGCTGATCTACGATCCCGGCTACCTGGGCGTGGATCGCACCGACGACGTCATCTGCATCCAGATCACCTGGAACGAAGGGCGCACGCTGGAGCAGAAAAAGGCGCTGTACGCCGGCATCGCCGATGGACTGCATGTGGCGGTGGGCATCCGCCGCGAGGATGTGTTCATCAATCTGGTGGAAGTGAAGAAGGAGAACTGGTCGTTCGGGAACGGTCAGGCGCAGTACGTGAGTTGATGCGGGAACGGTGTCAGCGCCTGATGCGGCTGGGTCAGGCCATGGGCGGCGACGCCTGCTGTTGTGCCTGTTGCTCGTCCTGCGCCAGTCGGCTTGCGTCGCGGGATTGCTGCTGCACGTTGGCCTTCTGATACAGCATATCCACATCGCCCTGCTGCGTATCGAGCAGGGACAGGCGCTGGCGATTGGCGGCAGGGTCCGGCGAGGCGGTGTCGCCGCTGCGATGCAGGAATACGTAGCCGGGTGCCTCGGCGGTGCTGTTTGAACTGAATGCCACCTGCAGCGTGTCCTTTTCGCTGAAGCCGGCCTGCACCGCCGCGTGGGTCAGATGGCCTGCCAGTCGTTCGTGCTCCTGGCCGGGGGGCAGTCCCTGCTGTTCGCTGGCCTGGGCGAGTGCGGTACGCACTTTCTGGTCCAAGGCATGAAGGCTGTGCCCCGGTGCGCGCGCGTCCGCAGCCAGACGCTCGCCCAAGGGGCCATCAATGCCATCGGTTTCGCTGAGCAGACGCTGCTTCAAGCTGCGCTCGGGCAGGGGATGAGTGGTGGTGCGGTTGAGTTCGCTGTTGGGGAAAGGGGGCTCAATGCTGTCCACGCCACGGATGTTGCGCAGCGGACGATAGCCGTCCTTGCCCTGTGACTGGACGCCCAGCGGAATGCGGACATCGGGCAGCAACTGGCCAACGGGGCCGCCGATGCTGTTCACGTCCAGGCTGTGCTTGCGCTGGATGCCGGCGTGATTCAATGCGCCCCAGGTGAAGTCCACGCAGTTGTGGCGCACGTCGGCATAGTGCTTGCTGAAGCCGTACTTCACTGGATCGTCGCCGAACGCCTTGAGCTTGTTGTACTGGGCTTCGGTGATTTCGATGGTGCGGACATGGGCGGGGTCCTTATAGACTTTCACGTCGTCTCTGACGATGCGCCCGGGACCATTCATGCTGCCATGCTCGACGGGTGCGAAGCCGAAACTCTGCGCCGCTTTACCTGTAGCATGCAGAACATAGAACATGTGGCCAGGCCCGGAAGTATCAGGAGTGCCATCGGGCGTCAGCTGCTGCTTTCCCGAATCGGGATCGAGCAGTGGGGTGCCGGGTGCGGCAATGACAATGTCCAGGCTGTAGCGGGGCTTGTTCATGGAAACTCCTTCGTTCCTTCGAATGAATGGTGTCACTTCCCTGCAGGACGCGAGGCGTGCACGACTAGCCTTGCCGAATAGTCTTGCAGTCCTGATATGGCATGGACCGTTTGAATCTGCAGCCGGTATCTGCTGTCGAGCTCCAGCGGCAGCGCTGTCACGTTCAGGAGGTAGTTGCCGTCGCTGCCTGATGCGAGCGAGGCATAGCGCCAGCTCTCAGAGTGGTGCCACGAGGGGAGCGGCTCAACACCGTTGCGCGCGCGTGCCTGATAGCTGTCCTGTGTTGCAATCTCCTGCCAGGTAGTGCCTTCCCGACGCTGCAGGGATACTTCGAATGGGATGTTGATACTTGCTATATCGGGCGTGCCCGTTGTGGCTGGACTTCGCCGCTGCAGTTCCAGTTCCACCGCATAAGTGCGGTAGCTGGCAAAATTGCGCGCCGTGGTTTCGAACTCGAACTGCACCTGCTGGCCGGGCGCGTCCACGGCGATGGGCTGTGAGAGTTCCAGAGGCTCTGGCGGTGGGGGCGGCCCCTTGTCGACGCAGGCGGCAAGCAGCGCGGTCAGGCCGAGCAGGCTGATGCGCTGCCGGTGTGTGATGCGGGTGGTCATGCAGATTCCTCTGGCTCCTTGCCGTGGCCAATTGAACCCTAACGTTGGCGAGGCAGAGCCCGCAAGCGAAGGGACCGCGGTGTGGTGCATTCACATGTCGCCGCGCGAGGCGAGCTCCTGCGTCACCGTGTCGCAGGGGGCAAACCCTGAACGGGGTCCAAGGTTGGCTGCGGGCCCGTAGAATGACCGGGTGCGTCATTCTGTCCTCCACCGCCGGTTCCAGGCCCTGGCTTGGCTTGCCATGCTGCTGGTGCTGCTCGCCCCGCTGGTGAGCCGCTGGCTTGCGCATGGTCACGTGGCTGCCGCTGCGCCGGTGGCAGCCATGGACCACGCAATGCACGCAGAGCACGCGCTGCACGCGATGGAAGGGCACCACGACCATCACGCAATGGCCATGCCGCACGGCGAGACCGCAAGGAAGCCGCCCGCCGATCCACATGCCAATCATGAGATGGGTGTGGACTGCGATTACTGCCTGATCGCTGCGCGGCTGATCACCCTGCTGGTGGCGGCCGTGCTGCTGTTGGCGCCGATGGCACCGGTGTGCCGCGCGTTGCGCGATGCGGTGCAGGCGTTGCCGCAACGGATCAGCGGCACATTGGGCGCGCGTGGGCCGCCGGCACTGATGGCTGCCTGAGCCGCACGCGCGCTGCATTGAACGTTCTTCCATGAGGTTGCCGGCCACGGCCGGTGCCCGCACGCGCGTGTCTGTCCCTTTTTGATTGCTGCCCTGCCATTGCGGGGTGGCCTTGCATGCCGTGAAAAAATGAAAACGAACCCCAACTCCGCGCGCCTGCGCCGGGCGACGCTGCCTGTCCTGTGCGCGTTGCTCCTGCATGCTGCGCCCCTGCTTGCCGCCGACACGGCACCCCCGACCACGCTGGAGACCGTGCGCGTGGTCGATGCCCGCAGCGGCGAGCTGTCGTCCACCGCCAGCGCCGGCTCTGCGTTGGGCCCGAGCGTGCTGCAGACGCCGGCCAGCCTGACGGTGATTTCGCGCGAACAACTGGAGCAGCGCGGCGACAGCAACCTCAACGATGCGATCAGCCGGGCGGGTGCGATCAGTGCGATGCCGCATCCGGGCAATGGCCTGAGTGCGCTGTCCAGCCGCGGCTTCACCGATGGCGCCTCGGTGATGCGCCTGTACGACGGGCTGCGCCAGTACGGCGGCGTGGGCATCACCTTCCCGTTCGATACCTGGTCGATCGAGCGCATCGAAGTACTGCGCGGGCCGGCCTCGGTCATCCACGGCGACGGTGCGATCGGCGGGGTGATCAACATCGTGCCGAAGAAGCCCTCGCGCGGTGCCATCGAAAACGAGATCAGTGTGACAGCGGGCAGCGAGGACACCGCGCGGCTGGGCTTCGGCAGTGGTGGCGCGCTGACGCCCGAGCTGGCCTACCGGCTGGATGTGAGCGGCAACTACAGCGGTGGCTGGGTCGATCGGGGACGCAACGGCGGTGCCACCTTCTCCGGCGCGCTGCTGTGGCAGCCGCGCACCGACCTGCAGCTGACCTTGACCCACGCGCAGGGCCATCAGAAGCCGATGCGCTACTTCGGCACGCCGCTGGTGGAGGGACGCCAGTTGGACGCGCTGCGCCATCGCAACTACAACGTGGACGACAGCGAGATCCGCTATCGCGACCGCTGGACCCAGCTTGATGCGCTGTGGACACCGAACGCGAACGTGGAATGGCGCACGCGCCTCTACCAGATCGACAGCCAGCGCGATTGGCGCAACGCCGAGACCTATGTCTACAACCCGCGCACCGGCCTGATCGATCGCTCGGGCAACACCCAGATCACCCACAACCAGGACCAGACCGGGCTGACCTCGACGCTGCGCGTGCAGGGTGAAGTGGGCGGTCTGTCCAACAGTGTCGCGGTGGGGATGGATGTCAACCGCGCGCACTTCAAGCACACCAACAACACCTATGCCGGCAGCTCGGGCCCGGTCGATCCGTTCCATCCGGTGCCGGGCCAGTTTGCCAGCGACGCGCCGAACCTGCCGCGCTATCGCAACGCCGCCGAGCAGTACGCGCTGTTCGTGGAAGACCGGTTGGCGCTGAGCGAGCGCTGGTCGGTGCTGGGTGGGCTGCGCCACGACCGCGCGCGCATTGATCGCACCGATCTGATCAGCGGCCAGAATGCGTTCTCGAAAACCTACAGCAGCACCGGCTGGCGCGCCGGCACGGTATTTGCGCTGCAGCCGACGCTGAGCCTGTATGCGCAGTACTCGCAGGCGGCAGATCCGGTCAGTGGACTGCTGATGATCAGCCCCGCCAATGGAGCGTTCGATCTGGCCAATGGGCGGCAGATCGAGGTGGGCCTGAAGCAGGCGTTCGACGGTGGCGAGTGGACGCTGGCGGCGTACCGGATCCGCAAGACCGGCCTGCTCAGCCGCGATCCGCTGTTGCCGGATCGCCGCGTGCAGGTGGGCGCGCAGACCTCGCGCGGTATTGAAGCGTCGTTGACCTGGAATGTCGCGCCGCACTGGTCGCTCGATGCCAACGCGACGGTGCTGAAGGCCGAGTTCGAGGACTTCCTGGAAACCACGGGTTCGCCGGCGGTGCTGGTGTCGCGTGATGGCAACGTACCGCCGAACGTGGCCGAGCGCTTGGCCAACGCATGGTTGAGCTGGCAGTTCCTGCCGGACTGGAGCGCAGCGGCGGGTGTTCGCTATGTCGGCAAGCGCTACGCCGACAATGCCAACGCGTTGGAACTTCCCGGCTACAGCACCACCGACCTGGCGCTGACCTGGCAGGCGGCACCGCGCACGCGGCTGTCCGCGCGGTTGTTCAACGTGTTCGACAAGGCGTACTACGCCACCGCGTACTACACCAGCACGCAATGGCTGCTGGGTGCGGACCGGCGCGTCGAATTCACCGTCGACCATCGCTTCTGAGGAGGCCGGCCATGACGCTGCGATCCACCGCCAGGCGCTGGACCTACCTGGTGCATCGCTGGCTGGGCATTGGTGGGTGCCTGTTGATGCTGCTGTGGTTCGTGAGTGGCATGGTGATGCTGTTCATCGGCTACCCGAAGCTGACGCCGGGTGAGCGGCTGGCGGCGTTGCCGGTGCTGGGGGATGCCCGCGGCTGGCAGGGGCTGTCGGCATTGCCGGCCGCCGTGCAGGCCGAGCCGGAGGCCGTGGCACTGACGACGCTGCGCGGCGAGCCAGCGTACGTGGTGCGAAGCGGCGGCAACGTGGGCGCCTGGTCTGCGCGCACCGGCCAGGTTCTGCTGCCGGTGTCGGCACAGCATGCCGAAGCATCCGCTGCGCAGTTTGCTGGCGGCCAGGCGTTCGTCGGCGCGATGCGCGTGGATGAGGATCGCTGGACGCACTCGCACGCGCTGGACGCGCACCGGCCGCTGTACCGGGTGGAGGTAGGGGGTGCGCAGCCGGGTGACCTGTATGTGTCCTCGCACACCGGCGAAGTGGTGCTGGACGCACCGCATGTGCAGCAGCGTTGGAACTATGTGGGTGCCTGGCTGCACTGGCTGTACTTCCTGCGCATGCAGTCGGTGGACCCGGTGTGGACGTGGGTGGTGATCGTGTTGTCCGCGCTGTGCACGGTGGCGGCGGTCAGCGGCGTCGTGGTGGGTGTGTGGCGCTGGCGTTTCCGTGGCCACTATCGTTCCGGTGCGAAGACACCGTACGTCGAGCCGTGGATGCGCTGGCACCATCTGATCGGTCTGGTGGCAGCGGCCTTCGTGTTCACCTGGATCTTCAGTGGCCTGATGTCGATGAATCCATTGGGTGTCTTCAGCAGCACGCATGCTGCGATCGACGGTGGGCGCTATCGTGGCGGCGCTGTGGCGGTGGATGGCGCGTTGGGCGATCCGGCGAAGCTTCTGGCGGTGGCCGATGCTGAGTGCTTCCGCCCAGTTGAGATCCAGTGGCGGCGCATCGGTGGTGAGCTGTTCGCGGTGCTGCTGGACGGGCAGGGCGAGACCCGCATCGTGTCCGGCAGCGACGAGCATCTGCAGGTTGCGCACTTGCTGCCGGCCGCGTGGCTGCAGCAGAAGGCGCGTGCGCTGTCCGCTGCGCCGATGCAGGGCTTCGTGGTGCAGCAGACAGCGGATGCCTACTTCTATCCGCGTGCACCGGAAGCCATGAACGGCGCAGCAGTGCGCCGCTTCCCGGTGGCCGTGGTGGACTTCGGTGATGCCGAGGCGACGCGCGTCTATCTCGATCTGGCGACCGGCGATCCGTTGCTGACGATGGGGCATCGCGAGCGGGTGGGGCGCTGGTTGTTCTACTTCCTGCACAGCTGGGACCTGCCGGCGATGCTGCGCCAGGAAGGTACCCGGCTGGCGGTGCTGCTGCTGCTGAGCGCTGCTGGCACCGCACTGTGTGCCACGGCGACGGTGATCGGCTATCGGCGATTGCGGATGAAGCTGCGGCGCAGGCGGCGCTGATGCCCTGGGCTACACCCGCAGCCAGCGCGTGGACACCGCCACCAGCAACAAGGCCGTGGCCACGCCGACGAACGCGGCGATCAGGCCGAAATGGTCTGCGGCGAAGCCGATCAGTGCCGGTCCGGCAAGGATGCCGGCAAAGCCGAGCGTGGACACGGCAGTGATCGCCAGCGCGCCGGGCATGCGGGTCTGGTGACCGGCCAGCGAGAACAGCGCGGGCGCGATGTTGGCGCAACCGAGGCCGACCAACACGTAGCCGACCAGCGACGCCTGCCACGGCGTGACCAGGGTCAGCACCAGCACGCCCGCAGTGGCAAGCAGAGCACCGAAGACGATCGCGCGCTGGCGGCCGACGCGCGCCACCAGTGCGTCGCCGAACAGGCGCGCCACGGTCATGGTCAGGGTGAAGGTCACGTAGCCGACGCCGGCCAGGCTGGCATCGACGCGCCGCACATCGCTGAGGAACACCGCGCTCCAGTCGAGCATCGCGCCTTCACCGAGGAAGGCGACGAACGCCAGCACGCCGATGAACAACACGATGCCGTGCGGCAGGGCCAGCATCGGTGTGTCGTGCGGCATGCGTTCGCTGTGCCAGTGCGCTGCCGACAACAGCATCACCAGCAGCATGGCGCCAACGCCGATCAGCACCGATGCCAAGGGCGGCAGCTGTGCGGACAGCAGCACGGTCATGGTGGCCGCGCCGAGGAAACCACCGATGCTGAAGAAGGCATGGAAGCCGGACATCATTACGCGCCGTGCTTCGCGCTCGACGATGACGGCCTGTACGTTCATCGTGCAGTCCATCGCGCCCACGGCGGCGCCGAACACGAACAGCACCAGCCCCAGTTTCCAGGCCGAGCCGGCCAGGGCCAGGCCGGGCACGGTCAGGCAGATCAGCAGGCTGCTGGCCACCATCACCCGCCGGCAACCGAGGCGCGCGGCCAGCACGCCGGACAACGGCATTGCCAGCAGCGAACCGGCACCGAGGCAGAGCAGTACCAGCCCCAGCGTGGCGTCGTTGATCCCGGTGCGTGCCTTGGCGAACGGCACCAGGGTGGCCCACAGCGCGGTGGCGAAGCCGGGAATGAAGAACGCAGCGCGGGTCGCGTGCTGTTCGGCACGCGCGCGGTTGGCAAGGGACATGAGCGATACGGTCAGGGGGGAGTGGGGTGTACCGCGATGCCGGCGGCGCGGAAGCGCGCCGCCAATGCGGGCGGCGCGGTGGTGGTCAGCACCAGGTCGTCGATCTCGTCGAGGCTGGCGATCTGCCAGTGGCCGCGGGCACCGAGCTTTTCAGTAGTGGCGGCGACGATGACGCGGCTGCTGCACGCGACCATCGCGCGCTTCAGCGTGGCCTCTTCTGCATCCATTGCCCATACACCAGTATCGCCGTCCACCGCGCAGGGGCCGGGCAGGTACACGTCGGCGCGCAGGCGCTGCACCTGGGCCAGTGCTTCTGCGCCGACCGCACCGCCACCGCTGGCCAGGCGGCCGCCGATCAGCTGCACCGAGGTGCCATCAAGCATGCTGGCGGCCGTGGCGATCTGTGGCGCATTGGTGATCACCGTCAAGCCGAGGGCGGGCGGCAACTGCTGGGCGATCGCCAGGTTGGTTGAACCGGCATCGAGCAGTACAACCTGATTGGGTTGCAGCAACGCGCAGACGCGGGCGGCCAGCTCGGCCTTGTCGCCGCGGTCGCGGGTCAGGCGCTCGCGCAGCGGGCGTTCCTTGGGCGGTGGCAGCACGGCGCCGCCGTAGACACGCTGGCACAGGCCCTGTGCGGCCAGCTCGCGCAGGTCGCGGCGGATCGAATCTTCGGAGACGGCATAGCGGCGCGCCAGTTCGGCAGCGACCACGCGGCCCTGCTGGCGCAGTTCTTCGAGGATCTGCCGAGTGCGTTGGGCGGGGAGGGGGCTGGGGTCTGAGCTCATGCCATAAGTCTGCACATTCGTGCATAAATGTGCAACAACGTGCAATTGGCATCGGGGACACAGCGCGGCTGGACTGCCGGTGAATCCTCCCGCGCCCACGTCTATGGATCGCCCTCGCGGCCCGGCATGATGGCGGGACTCCTGGCATGGAATCCCTGATGTCCCACACCGTTCACCGCAAGCTGCGCATCGGCGCGGACCAGTACACCGGCCAGAAAGTGGTCGATCAGCAGTTCCACGAGTGCGATTTTTCCGGCGTGGACCTGACCGGCACCGAGTTCATCAACTGCAGCTTCTATGACGCCGAAAGCCGCAGTGGCTGCCGCTTCAACGGCGCCACGCTGAAGGAAGCCAGCTTCCGCAGCTGCGACATCAGCATGTGCCACTTCAATTTCGTCAAGGCATTGGGCCTGGAAATCAGCGAGTGCCGCGCGCAGGGCGCGGATTTCAGCAACGCCAGCTTCATGAACCAGATCACCCCGCGCAGCGGGTTCTGCAGTGCCTTCATCAAGAAGTCGAACCTGCGCTATGCCAATTTCTCGCGGGTGACGCTGGAGAAGTGCGAGCTGTGGGAAAACCGCTGGGACGGTGCAAACGTCAGCGGCGCCAGCTTCGCCGGCTCGGACCTGTCCGGTGGCCAGTTCGAGGGCATCGACTGGAGCAGCGCCAACTTCACCGGCTGTGACCTGACCCACTCGGAGCTGGGTGAGCTGGACCTGCGCAGCACCAACCTGCGCGGCGCCACGCTGGATGTGCAGCAGGTGGCGCTGTTGATGCAGCGCATCGGCATCACCGTGGTGCCGTAGGCATCACCCGGCGTACGCCACCCAGCCCCTGAAGCTGAAGCCTGCATAGAACAGCTCCACGCCGTCGAAGCCGGCGTCCTGCAGCAGGGCGACCTCCTGTTCGGGCGCCAGCAGCGGCAGCCGCTCGGCAATGGCCTCGATCGCGCGCTGCGCATCGGCGTGGGCAACACCCGAGGCTTCGGCGAACGCGGCGTAGCGCTGCAACCAGCGGAGCTTGCCGGCCGGATCCTGCGGCACGCTGTGGTGCGCCACCACCAGCGGCGCGCCGGGCTGCAGGCGCCTGTGCAGCTCGCGCAGCGTGTGCAGGCGCTGCGCGGCATCGAGGAAGTGCAGGGTGAGCAGGCAGCTGGCACCATCGAAGCGCGCGTCCGGGGCATCGTCGATGTAGCCTTCCAGCAGTTCGACGCGTGCGTTCAACGGGCCCAGTGTCTGCTCGGCCAGCGCGAGCATCGGCGCGGCCGGATCCACACCCAGCAGCTGCCAGCCCGGCTGCGCCTCGGCAAAGGCTTTCAGCTCCAGCCCGCCACCGGCACCGAGTACCAGTACGAGGCCCTGCGCAGGAACACGTTCGGCCAGCAGCAGGCGGCTCATCTGCTGCAACGCGAGGAAACCAGGCACCTGGCGCAGTGGCGCTTCGGCATAGCGGGCCACCGCCTGTGGGTCGGAGAACGTGGACATGCGCGGATTCCTGCAGCAGGGGACATACCACTGTACCGTGGCATGCAAGTGCCTTTGCCGCGGGACACTCCTAGCTGCGTTGACCGGCTTGCATCCAGCTCAGCGCAATGCCCGCGCCAGCACTTGCCAGATCCGTGCGTCCTGGCATTGCGATACGTTGAAGCGCAGATAGTCGGCCGCGCGCTGCGACTGGCTGAACGCGTTGCCCGGTGCCAGCACGATGCCCTCGCGCAGGCACTGCCGGGCCAGCGCGGCGGAATCGCGGCAATCGGGCAGCTGGCACCACAGGAACAGGCCCGCTTCCGGTTGCAGCCACGGCGTGATTCCCAGCGTGTGCAGCTTGCGCAGCGTGTGCCGGCGGGCATCGGCCAATCGCGAACGCACCGATTGCATGTGGCGTCGGTAGCCACTGTCGGTCAGCGCGATGTGCATCAGCTGCGCGGCCAGATGGCCACCGCCGAAGCTGGTCGCCAGCTTCAGGTCGGTCAACGCTTCGATCCAGTCATGGCGTGCAGCGATGTAGCCGCAGCGCGAGGCTGCCGACAGCGTCTTGGAGAAACTGCCGACGTGGATCACCCGTGACAGCCCGTCGAGCGCAGCCAGCCGCGGCGCCGGCTGCAGTTCGAAGTCGGCGAAGATGTCGTCCTCGACGATGATCAACTCGCTGCGTTCGGCCAGGCCCAGCAGGCGGTGCGCGGTGCTGGCCGAAAGCACCGCACCGGTCGGGTTGTGCAATCCGGAATTGGTGATGTACAGCCGCGGCGAATGGTCCTGCAATGCACGATCGAACGCTTCAAGGTCCGGGCCGGTGGGCGTGTACGGCACACCCACTGCCTGTACCTGGTGCGCCTTCAGCAGCGCGTGGTAGTTGAAGTAGCTCGGGTCATCGACCAGCACGCAGTCGCCGGGCTTGAGCAGGAAACGGCAGATCAGGTCGACCGCGTGCGTCCCGGATTCGGTCAGCAGGATCTGCTCCATCGGTGCATCGATGCCGAGCGTGGCGCTGCGCCTCTGCAGCAGCTGGCGCAACGCGGGCAGCCCGAGTGGGCCGGCGTAGTCGACCAGATGCACTGCATCGGCACGCGCCAGCCGACGCAGGCCGCGGCGCATGCCATCGTGATACAGCCAGTTACTGGGCATCCAGCCGCACCCTGGCTTGAGATCGCCCGCGGGCGTTTCCAGCGATTGCCGTGACACCCACAGCGGATCCACCGCGCGGTCCAGCCGTGGCTCCATTTCGGCCAGCGCCAGCGGTGCGGCCGGGCCACTGACGTAGAAGCCCGAGCCTGCGCGTGCACTGATCAGGCCTTCGGCCGCCAGGCGCTCGTAGGCCTCGACCACGGTGGAGACCGACACCCCCATCGCTGCCGCCTGCGCGCGCACCGAAGGCAGGCGGGAGCCGGGGCCATCGACCCGCGCGGTGATGCGGTTGCGGACCGCCTGGATGACCGATTCGATGCGGGTAAGCGGACGTGGCATGTCAGCACTGTAGTGGAAGTGTGGGCAATACAGTTCTTTGCGACTGTACTGGATTGTAGCTGGGGCGGTTCCGCCATGGATGCTTCCATACAGGCTCCGCCAGGCGTCGCCTGGCACTTCAGGATCACAGGCGTGGAACGGTCGGCGAGCGGTTGGATCAATGGCTTCATCGGGGTGGTGATTTTCGCGGGCTCGTTGCCGGCCACCCGCCTGGCGGTGCTGCAGCTGGATGCCGGGTTCGTCACCGCCGCACGCGCCACCATCGCCGCCGTGCTTGGCCTGGCGCTGCTGCTTATGCTGCGCCAGCCGTGGCCGCGGCGCGGTGACCTGCCTGGGCTGGTGGTGGTCAGCCTCGGCGTTGTGGTCGGTTTTCCACTGCTGACCGCGCTTGCGCTGCGCCACGCGTCATCGGCACATACCATCGTGTTCCTCGGCCTGTTGCCGCTGAGCACTGCGCTGTTCGGCGTGCTGCGCGGTGGCGAACGGCCGCGCCCGGCGTTCTGGTTGTTCTCGTTGTTGGGCAGCGCCTGCGTGGTGGGCTATGCGGTGCGCAACGGCATCGAGGCGTCCTTGCAGGCTGACCTGCTGATGCTGGCGGCCATCGTGGTGTGCGGGCTGGGCTATGCCGAAGGCGGCCGGCTGGCCCGTCATCTGGGCGGCTGGCAGGTGATCAGCTGGGCACTGCTGCTGGCGTTGCCGGTGATGCTGCCGTTGACGGTGCTGATGCGCCCGGCCTCGTTCACTGCGGTCGGTGCCTCGGCGTGGTGGGCGCTGGGCTACGTGGCGGTGTTCAGCATGCTGATCGGCTTCCTGTTCTGGTACCGCGGGCTGGCGCAGGGCGGCATCGCGGCTGTCGGCCAGTTGCAGCTGCTGCAACCGTTCTTCGGCCTCGCCCTGGCTGCGCTGCTGCTGCACGAATCGGTCAGCCTCAGCATGGTGCTGGTGACCGCGGTCGCGGTGATCTGCGTGGCAGGCGCCCGCCGCTTCAGTCGCTAGGAAAAAAGGGGACGGAGGGGATTAAGTCGTAACTGGCCCTGCTGTGCCTGAAACGACTTAATCCCCTCCGTCCCCTTTTTCGGTGATAGCGCGGGCGTATCGTGCGGCGTGGTCAATGGTATTGGCCGCAACCTGGGTGCATGGCCGAAGCTGTGCCGATGCAGCCGATTTCCCGAATTTCCTTTGAAGGTCAGGTTGGCCTGGTGACGGGTGCCGCCGGTGGACTCGGCCTGGCCTACAGCCGCCTGCTGGCCGAGCGCGGTGCGCAGGTACTGATGCATGACGTCGGTGCCGGTACCGATGGCCGAGGCGCAGATCCGCAGCGCATCCTGCGCAGCGTCGAAGTGCTGCAGGCGCAGGGTCTGCAGGTGCAGGCCGCAAGCGGTCCCATCGGCCATCGCGACGGTTGCCATGCGCTGGTGCAGGAGCTGCTGCAGGCGCACGGCCGCATCGACTTCCTGATCCACAACGCGGGCTGGGTCGAGTACCAGCCGCTGGAAGCGGTCGAGGACGATGCGCTGGAGCAGATGCTGTGCCTGGCGGCGAAGACGCCGTTGTGGCTGGCGCAGGCGGCATGGCCGGCGATGCGCGAGGCCGGTGGTGGACGCATCGTCATCACTACGTCGGATCGCGCGTTGTATCCGCAGTACGCACAGCGTGGACTGTCCGCCTATGCAATGGGCAAGCTGGCTGCGCTTGGCCTGGTCAATGTTCTGGCGCTGGAAGGCTCCGAGCATGGCATCGTGGTCAACGCTGTTTCGCCGGTGGCGAAGACACGCATGTGGGGCATCGAAGGCGAGCCCGACGAACTGCATCCGGAAGCTGTTGCGCAAGGGGTGGCCTATCTGGCATCCACGCGCTGCCAGGAAGGTGGGTGGACACTGCGTGCCAGCAACGGGCAGTTCCATGCACTGCGCCTGCAGGAAGCCGAGCATGTGGCGTACCCGCGCGATCTGCGTGCGGTGACTGCTGACAGCATCGAATCGGTCGCACTGCAGTGGCCGGCCATCGCCCGCGCCAGTGTGGACGCGCGCAGCTGACGGCGTACCCTAGGCAGGTTTCCACTGCCGGCACCGAGATGATCGACCTGCGCCTGCTTCGCCAGTTCGTGGCCGTGGCCGAAGAGCTGCATTTCCACCGCGCTGCAGCGCGCCTGCACATGTCGCAGCCCCCGCTGACGGCGGCGATACGACGCCTGGAAGACGAACTGGGCAGCGAACTGATCGTGCGCGGCAATCGCACCCTGGGCCTGACCGTGGCCGGGCAGACGTTGCTGGTGGAGGCGCGGGCAACGTTGCAGCAGGCCGAGCAGGCGCTGCAGCGCACCCGCGCCGCCGCCGCCGGGCAGTCCGGCAGCCTGCGCGTGGGCTATGTGGGCAGTGCGCTGTATGGGCGCCTGCCTGGCCTGATCCGCCGCTTCCGCCAGCAGTACCCGCAGGTACAGCTGCACCTGCAGGAAGCCACATCGCGTCAGCAGCAGTTGTGGCTGCGTGAGCAGCGCATCGACGTCGGCGTGCTGATTCCACCGATTCCCGCCGCCGAGCTGGTGCTGCACGACTTCGACCACGATTGCCTGGCAATTGCGCTGCCACGTGCCCATGCGCTCGCCGATGCGCCGGAGCTCAACATCGCGATGCTGGCCGACGAGCCGTTCGTTTCATGGCCAGCGGGCGAGGGCATCGGCTTCCACGCGCAGGTGCTGGGCCTGTGCACCGTTGCGGGCTTCACCCCGCGCGTGGTGCAGGAAGCGCAGGGCATGCATGCGGTGTTGTCGTTGGTGGCGGTGGACGCTGGCGTGGCAATCGTTCCAGCCAGCATGGCCTGCTTCCGCCCGCAGGAGATCGTCTATCGCGCGCTGGAAAGCGATGCCGCGCGCTTCGATCTGCCGTTCTGCACGCGGCCAGAGCAACCGTCGCCGCTGCTGCGCAATTTCCTGGAGGCGGCGGCCGGGGCCTGACGCCGCCTGTGCGTTCGCCCGCGGCAATGCACGACCATGGAACTAGGCTCCGGTGATTCCCGTCGTGCACCGTCGAGCAAGGAAGCCCCACTCCGGGCCCTACCGTCATCCCGTTGTCGTCTTCCGCTCACGCCGCCCATGCCCACCCAGGTCTAATGTTGATCGTCCCCGTCCCCCACGGAGACCCGCCATGCGGCTGCTCGACCATCTCTGGCCCGGCCGTAGACCGCTTCCTCCCCCGGTCGCAGACGCGCCGCAGGTGCCGCCACGCCGGCCCTGGCTGAAACGCCCTGTGCGGGCCGGGCGCAGCGGCATGGCTCCCTGGCAGAAGGTCGCCACGCCGCTGCGGCGCGCGCGCCACTAGGCGCCGCGGTCGGCCGGGTGGTTGACCCCGTCGTTGACCGGGATCACCCCCAGCGCGAACGGGTCGATGCCCTCCAGACACGCCACGTTGTAACCGTACTGGTCCGGGTTGGAGCGGCGCCGGTGATGGGTGTAGATGCCGCACACGTCGCAGAAGTAGTGCTCGGCCACATGGGTGTTGAACTGGTACAGCTGCAGGTGGTTCTGCCCGCGCACGACCTGCAGGCCCGCGCGGGCAACGCTGGCTGCAATGGCACCCCGGCGCCGGCACATCGAGCAGTCGCAACGGCGCGGGTCGACGATGCCGTCCGGCAGGTCCAGCAGCAGCTCGACCGTGCCGCAGTGGCAGGTTGCGCGGTGCTGGGGTTGGACCGGAACGCCGGCCACGGAAGTGATGCCCATCGTTGCTCCTGTGAAGTGAACCTGGCCGCATGGACCGCCGCAGACGGTGCGCCGGCGTGCCTGAACAGGCCGTAGATGCCACGGTGAACCCGCTTGTGGCTAACTATGCGGCTTCGGGACCGCGACAGGATGCCAGTGAAAGCCGCAGGACGTAGGATGACAGGAAGTGCCATGGCGCTGGCAGCGCTGTGGGTGGCCGGGCTGCTGGCCTATCAGATGCCGGGGCCGGGCTGGCTGGCGAAGGGCATTGCGGTGCTGTGGCTGCTGTTTGCGCTGTGGGCGTCGTGGCGGGTCGCGCGTGGTCGCAGCAACCGCCGCCTCGGCATGGCGTATGGCGCTGCGCTGGTGCTGGCCGGCCTGTGGTGGCTGCTGCTGACCCCACGCCAGGACCGCGTGTGGGCCGATGACGTGGCCCAGCGCCTGCATGTGGTGTCCTTCGACGGGCGCCACGTGGTGTTCGACAACGTGCGCGATTTCACCTGGCGCAGCGAAACCGACTACGACGCGCGCTGGGTGCGCCGCGAATACGACCTGGACCAGTTGCGCTCGGCCGATCTGGTGCTGTCGTACTGGATGGGCCCGGCGATCGCCCACACCCTCATCTCGTTCGGTTTCGAGGACGGTCGCCACGTGGTGTTCTCGCTGGAGATCCGCAAGGAGCGCGGCGAATCGTTTTCGGCACTGGGCGGGTTCTTCCGCAAGTTCGAGATGACCCTGGTGGCCTCGGAAGAGACCGACATCATCCGCACCCGCACCAACGCGCGTGGCGAGGATGTCTATCTGTACCGCCTGCACGGCATGGACCACGCGCAGCTGAAGGAACTGTTTGCCGCGTACATCGCGCAGGCGCGCGAACTGGATGCGAGGCCGGGCTTCTACAACACGCTCACCAGCAACTGCACCACCATCGTCTTCGACCTGGCCCGCCACATCGCGCCGCGCCTGCCGCTGGACTACCGCCTGCTGCTGTCCGGGTATCTGGCCGAGTATGCGCAGGAGGTCGGCGCACTCACCCCAGGCGTGCCTTATGCCGAGCTGCATGACAAGGGCCGCATCACCCAGCGTGCATTGGACCTGGGCAGCGGCGACCACTTCTCCACCGTGATCCGCCAGGGCGTACCTGGCACCGAGCAGGACCCGCAGTAATGACTCGACTCCTCCTGATCCGCTGGCAGCGTGCGCTGCCGGTGTTGTTCGCCGCCTTCCTGCTGCTGGGCAGCAGTGGTTGCGCGATGGTCACCGTCAAGCAGGTCAAATCCAGCGATTCGCTGGTCAACAAGCGTGCCGACGTGCTCAGTACCGGCAAGCTCAGCCCCGCTGCGCGCGAGACGCTAAGCGCGGCAGGCCTGGACGAATCGCAGTGCGAGAAGGACTTCCTGGTCTGCCGCAGCACGCTGCTGATGACCGACGATCTCAATGTCGAGCAGCGGCTGTCTGCGCTGTCCGAACTGTGGGTGAAGGCCGCGCTGGCGCTGACGCCGAAGAAGACCGCAGCCGGCGATCCGCCGATGAGCGACGCAGCGCTGGACGCTTGGCTGGAAGCCGCGCGCTACGCCTATGCCTACCTGTTCTACAGTGGCCGCTCACCATCGGATCGCGCCTTCGAAGACCGGCAGACGCAGGTGCGTGACTACTACAACTACGCGGCCGAGAAGGCGGCGGTGGTGCTGTTCGTCCGCGCGCGCGCCGCTGCGTTGGCTGGCGAGGACTACACGAAGCCGATCTCGGTTGGCAGCTGGTCGCTGGCTTCCAACTACCAGCAGCTGAACCTGAAGAGCATTCCCGCGCAGCTGGTGCCGGCCGGCACGGTCAGCTTCGTCGGGCTGCGCAGTACTTATCGCCGTGATGGCTTCGGTGCCGAGCTGGTGATGGTGATGGACCCGCCGAAGCTGGTCGCACCGGTGATCGCGCCTGAGGGCCCGAAGGCGGAGACACCGCAGGATGACGAAGAGGGCGCACGCCGTGGCCGCCGTCATCGGCATGACGATTCGGTGCCCGAGTTCAGCGAGATGTCCTCGATCAACGTCACCGCGTTGCTGCGCTTCGAAGGCAGCAGCCTGGACGATGTGATGCGGACGCGCCGGGTTGAACTGGATGCCTATTCGCCGGAAGCTACCGAGCGCATCACCCTGCACGGCGAACAGGTGCCGCTGGCCGGCAATTTCACCGCGGCCTACGGCCTGTGGCTTGCCCAGAGCGGTTTCGCCCGGCAGTCACTGCGCACCCTGTTCGGCATGAGCGAGGGCATCGGCGAGCCACACATCTACCTGATGCAGCCGTGGGACCCGAACCGCCGCATCATCTTCATGCTGCACGGCCTGGCCAGCAGCCCGGAAGCCTGGGTGAACCTGGCCAACGAGATCATGGGCGACCCCGAGCTGCGCCAGCAGTTCCAGGTGTGGCAGGTCTATTACCCGACCAACGCACCGATCGCGCTGAACCGCTACGAGATCGCCAATGCGTTCAACGACACGCTGAAGCACTTCGATCCCAATGGCAGCACGCGTGCATCGAAGGACATGGTCTACATCGGCCACAGCATGGGCGGCGTGCTCGCGCGGCTGCTGGTGAGCGATTCCGGTGACGTGCTGTGGAACGACCTGCTGGCCAACTATGACCTGAAGGGCGAGCGTCTGAAGCGCGTGCAGAACAAGCTGGGGCCGTTGCTGCATTTCAAGGCACAGCCGAACGTGGAGCGTGCGATCTTCATCGCTGCGCCGCACCAGGGCACCGATATTGCCGGCAACAAGGTCGGGCGCCTGCTGGGCCGGCTGGTGCGCCTGCCACTGACCATCCTCGGCAAGTTCGAGGACGTGTTCATGGCGCTGGCGCAGGCCGAGCAGCAGGTCGATGGCACGGCCAAGCCGAAGATTCCCAACAGCATCGACAACCTCAAGGCCAGCGACCCGTTCGTCAAGGCCGCAGCGCAGCTGCCGATCGAAGCGGGACTGAAGTACCACTCGATCATCGCCCAGCGCAAGCCGGAGCTGCCGGTGGACAAGTCCGATGACGGACTGGTGCCGTACTGGAGTGCGCACCTGCCGGGTGCACAGTCGGAGAAGGTCATCATTTCCGGCCACAGTGTGCAGGAGACCCCGCAAGCGGTGCTGGAAGTGCGGCGCATCCTGCACCGGGATATCGATGACGTGGGGACGGGGACCCGGTAGTGCCAGCCGCTGGCCGGCACTCTCCGCGCACGCGGGAATCCCGTGATGGTGCCGGCCAGCGACCGGCACTGCCGAAACCCGACGGCGCTACACCCGCCGCGCGATCACCGCAGCCAGCACCGCCAGGCCGAAGGTGATCGCCAGGCACAGCAGGTAGCCGGTGTGCGGCGCGCTTTCCACGAACAGCGCGAACAACGCACCGGAGACCGCCAGCGCGGTGGTCACCGACAGGGCCTCGCTCAGCTGCAGGGCCGACGTGTTGGCACCCTGCTCATGCGCTGCTGACAGCGAAAGCGTGAGTACCGAGAGGCTGGCGTAGATCATGCCCATGCCGAAACCGGTGACCGTCCAGCCCACCAGTGCCACCGGCAATGGCACTGCATTGAACAACACCGCAAGCGTTGCGGCGATGCCGACCGTCATCATCGCCGTGCCGACGCGCAGCAGCTGCTGGCGTGACCAGCCGCGCTGCTGGTGACCCTGCAGCCAGGAGCCGGCGAACCAACCGAGTGCGCCGAGGCTGAGCACCGCGCCGGCCCAGCTGGGCGGGAGCCCGCGTTCGCGCTGCAGCAGCAGCGGCAGGTAGGCTTCGCAGGCGAAGAATGCGGCAGCGGCGACGCCGCGCAGTGCGATCACGCTGGGCAGGCCCCTGCGCAGGGTCAGCGTTCCGGCCGGCAGCAGGCGATGCACGCATAGCAGCAGCGCCAGCATCGCCACGCCGATGCAGAGCAGGGCGGTCGGACCGTGCTGCTGGCCGCCGAAGTACAGCAGCAGCGCCGCCAGCGATGCACCACTTGCCCAGCGCACGATGTTGCCGCGGCCCTCGTCGTCGTTGCTGTCGGCGGAGGGCTGCATGCGCGCCAGCGCAGGCCGCAGCAACAGGGCAGCAGGGACTGCCAGCAGCGGCACCGCCAGGAACACCCAGCGCCAGCCGAGATGCTGGACGATCAGGCCGCTCAGCGCCGGGCCGACCATCGAGGGCACCACCCAGCCCGCCGAGAATGCCGCGAACACCTTCGGCCGCAGGTGCTCGGGGTAGCTGCGGCCGACCATCACGTACAGCGAGACCGAAATCGCGCCCGCACCCAGGCCCTGCAGCAGGCGCCCGGCCACCAGCATGCCCATGCGCACGGCGAAGCCGGCCAGCAGCAGGCCCAGCACGAAGCAGGCCAGGCCGTACCACAGCGGCCGTGCCGGGCCCTGGCGGTCGGCCCAGCGTCCGGCCAGGGTCATGCCCATCACGCTGGTGGCCAGTGTGCCGCCGAAGGCCAGCGCGTACAGGCGCAGGCCGCTGAGTGCTTCGGCCACCGTGGGCATCGCGGCAGCGACGGCCAATGCTTCGAAGGCGTGCAGCGCGACCAGCGCGACCATGCCGAGGGTGGTGGCGCGGTAGCGCGCGGACAGGATCGATGTGTCAGCCGGCAGGCGGGTGTCGGCGGGAGAGAGGGTCGGGGTCATACCGGTCAGGGGCGGGCCGCGCTTGTCAACGGGCGGCGAAGATAGCAGCATGCCACCTCAACTATAGTTGAGGTCAAGCAATGGCATCCCAGGAACTCAGCGTTGGCGAGGTCTCGCAGCGCAGTGGCGTGGCCGTTTCCGCACTGCATTTCTACGAGCGCAAGGGGCTGATCAGCAGCCTGCGCACCTCGGGCAACCAACGCCGTTACAGCCGCGACGTGCTGCGCCGGCTGGCGGTGATCCGCGTTGCGCAGCGGGTGGGCATGCCACTGGAAGCGGTCGGCCGCGCCTTCGAGAGCCTGCCTGAAGGCCGTGCACCGACCAAGGCTGACTGGGCCAAGCTGTCCGCGCGCTGGCGCACCGAGCTGGAAGAGCGCATCCACATGTTGCAGCTGCTGCGCGATGAACTGACCGGCTGCATCGGCTGTGGCTGCCTGTCACTGCAGCATTGCCGCCTGGCCAATCCTGGCGACGTTCTCGGCGAACGCGGCGACGGCCCGATGCGCTGGGAATGAAAAAGGGGACGCGCTCCCGGTAGCGCCGGGCCATGCCCGGCGGACGAAAACGACTTGATCCCCTCCGTCCCCTTTTTCTTACCAGACCGTGATCGTCTCGCCGCTCTGGATGCCTTCCACCGCGCGCTGGAAGGCCAGCGCCGCGCGTTGCGCGCTTACCGCTTCGAAGCCCGGGAAGTAGGGGCCGTAGGCCGCCATCGATTCGATCAGTACGTTCGGGCTGACCACGTTGATGCGCAGGCCGCGCGGCAGCAGCTCCAGTGCGGCAGCGCGCACGAAGCCTTCCAGTGCGGCATTCACTGCGGTGGCGTTGACGCCGTCGCGGATCGGCTGCGCGCTGATGATGCCGCTGGTCAGGGTGATCGAGCCACCGGCATTGAGGTGGTGCTGGGCGGCCAGTGCCAGCCGCACCTGGCCCAGCAGCTTGTCCTGCAGGCCCAGGTTGAACTGCTCGGGCGTCATGTCCTGCAGCGGACCGAAGTGCAACTTGCCGGCGGTGGAGATCACCGCATCGACTGCACCGGTACGCGCGAACAGTTCGGCGACGCTGGCGTCGTCAGTCTGGTCGACGCGCAGCTCACCGCTGTGGCGGCCGGCGGCGAGGATCTGGTGCTGCTGGCCCAGCTGGCGGGCGACTGCCTGGCCGAGGGTGCCGCTGGCACCGACGAGGAGGATCTTCATGGCCGTTCCTTGCGTGTGGGAGTGAGCGCAGTCTGCACCGTCACAGTGGGGTTAGGTAAGCGGCGTATGATTCGCAGATTCCTAACTCTGGATTAGCAATGGATACCCTTCGCTGCATGCAGGCCTTCGTCGCCGTGGCCGAACGCGGCAGCTTTGCAGGGGCCGCCGAAGAGCTGCAGGTGTCGGCGGTGATGGTGGGCAAGTACATCCAGCAGTTGGAAGCACATCTGGGCACCGCGTTGCTGCAACGGAACACCCGCCGCCAGCGCTTGACCGAAGCCGGCAGCGCCTACCTGGCCGGGTGCCGGCAGGTGCTGGAGCAGGTGCAGCAGGCCGAGGCCGATGTGGCCGGCCTGCAGGTACAGCCGCGTGGCCTGTTGCGGGTCAGCGCGCCCACCGCCTGGGGCAGCTGCGTGCTGGCGCCGCAGCTGGCTGGCCTGCTGCGTGCGCAGCCGCAGTTGAACATCGAGCTGGACCTGAGCAACCGCCGCGTGGATCTGATCGAAGATGGCTTCGACGCGGCGATCCGGGTCGGGCCGTTGCCATCGCAGGAGGTGGTGGCGCGGCCGCTGCCGCCGTATGCGATGAGCCTGTGCGCGGCGCCGTCTTACCTGCGCAGGCGCGGCACGCCGCGAACACCGGATGACCTGCAAGGGCACGACTGCCTGAGCCATCTGGCCTGGCGCGGCGGGCATGGCTGGCAGTTGGCCAACGGCGAACAGGTCGACTGGGAGGCACGGCTGAGCAGCAACGATGGCTTCGCGTTGCGCGAAGCCGCCGTGGCCGGGGCCGGGCTGGTACTGCAGCCCACCGCACTGCTGGCGGCGGAGATCGCAGCGGGACGGTTGAAGCCGCTGCTGCGCGACTACCTGCCGGAACCGCGGCCGATGCACCTGATCTACCTGCCCGATCGACGCCCGCGCCCGCGTTTGCAGTGCTTCGTGGATTTCGTCATGGCCACGTTGGGGCAGTGATCATCGGGGTAGATGGGGTCAGATCCCTTTGCCTCGGCAAAGGGATCTGACCCCAGGGGATCAATCATTCGCCGCAGACAATTCCTGTCCACGCACCTGCGCGGCGCGCAGTGCGGTGTCCACCAGTGCCTCGAAGCCGCCAGCCTGGAAGCTCTCGATCGCGGCCTGGGTAGTGCCGTTGGGTGACGTCACGCGTCGGCGCAGCTCTGCGGGGCTCTCACCGGCCTCATCCAGCATGCGCGAGGCGCCCAGCAGGGTCTGCACCACCAGCGTGCGCGCGGCGTCGGCCGGCAGGCCCTGGGCGATACCCGCCGCTTCCATCGCTTCGGCCAGCAGGAACACATAGGCCGGTCCACTGCCGGACACGGCAGTCACCGAATCCATCAGCGCCTCACTATCGATCCACACCGTGCGCCCGGCACTGGCCAGCACCTGTTCGGCCTGCGCGTGCTGCTGCGCATCCACCGATGCAGTGGCATACAGGCCGGTCACGCCGGCGCCGAGCAGAGCGGGGGTATTGGGCATTGCGCGCACCACCGGCAGGTTGCCACCCAGCCAGCGCTCCAGCTGTGCACTGGTGATGCCGGCAGCGATCGACACCACCAGCGGCCGGTTTGCCTGGGCCAGTGCCTGCAGCGACTGGCAGACCTCACGCAGCACCTGCGGCTTCACCGCCAGCAGCCAGGTGTTGCCCTGTGCGCCGGCATCGGTGGCGTTGTCGTGTACCTGCACGCCGAAGTCGGCAGCCAGCGACTCGCGCAGCGCTGCAACCGGTTCGGCCACATGGATGTGCGCGGCGGGCACGCCCTGGCGGATCAGGCCGGCGATCAGGCTGCGGGCCATGTTGCCGCCGCCGATGAAGGTGATGGAATCAGCTGCCATGGAAGTCTCCTTGGAAAATCAGGCCGGGCGCGCGCGCGCGCCGAACAGGGCGGTGCCGATGCGCACCAGGGTGGCGCCCTCGGCGATGGCTTCGGCGTAGTCGCTGCTCATGCCCATCGACAGCGTGTCGACCTGCGCGCGCTGGGCGGCCAGCGACTGGAAGAGTGTGCGCATGCGCACGAATGCATCGCGGCGACGCTCGGCCTCGGGCCATGGCGCGGGAATCGCCATCAGGCCACGCAGGCGCAGGGTGGGTTCGGCGGCAATCGCCGCGGCCAGCCCCTCGACATCCTCCGGTGCACAGCCGTGCTTGCTGGATTCATCGTCGATGTTGACCTGGATCAGCACATTCAGCGGGCCGCGTGCGGGCGGGCGGTGGCGCGCCAGCGCCGTTACCAGCTTGGGCCGGTCCACGCTCTGCACCCAGTCGAAATGGGTGGCCACCGCCTCGGCCTTGTTCGACTGCAGGTGGCCGATCAGATGCCACTCCAGCGCCAGGTGCTGCAGCGCCTGCATCTTGGCCAGCGCTTCCTGCACATAGTTCTCGCCGAAGGCCTGCTGGCCCTGTGCGGCCAGCGCAGCCACGGCCTCGGCCGGTTGGGTCTTGGAAACGGCCAGCAGGCGCGGATCGGGCCGGCCGGCCGCCTCGGCGGCGGCATGCAGGTTGCTTAGGATCTGGGGCAGGGGAGTGGCCACGTAACGCGTTCCGTTGAATCAGGAGGCTATACTGCCGCCCGGGGAAAGATCCTTCCAGTCGAAGCCGTTATTGGGGAGTAGCCGCTCATGGATATCGCCGAACTGCTGGCGTTTTCCGTAAAGAACAAAGCGTCCGACCTGCACCTGTCTGCAGGCCTGCCGCCGATGATCCGCGTGGACGGCGACGTTCGCCGGATCAACATCCCGGCCCTGGACCACAAGCAGGTCCACGCGCTGGTGTACGACATCATGTCCGACAAGCAGCGCCGCGATTACGAGGAATTCCTCGAAGTGGACTTCTCCTTCGAGATCCCGTCGCTGGCGCGCTTCCGTGTGAACGCGTTCAACCAGAACCGTGGCGCCGGTGCGGTGTTCCGTACCATTCCGTCCGAGGTGCTCACCCTCGAAGACCTGGCCTGCCCGCCGCTGTTCCGCGAGGTGATCCAGCAACCGCAGGGCCTGATCCTGGTGACCGGCCCGACCGGCTCGGGCAAGTCGACCACGCTGGCGGCGATGATCGACTACATCAACAAGAACGAATACGGCCACATCCTCACCGTCGAGGATCCGATCGAATTCGTGCATACCTCGCAGAAGTGCCTGATCAACCAGCGCGAAGTGCACCGCGACACGCATGGCTTCAATGAAGCACTGCGCTCGGCGCTGCGTGAGGACCCGGACATCATCCTGGTGGGCGAACTTCGTGACCTGGAAACCATCCGCCTGGCACTGACCGCAGCGGAAACCGGCCACCTGGTGTTCGGCACCCTGCATACCAGTTCGGCGGCCAAGACCATCGACCGCATCATCGACGTGTTCCCGGCCGGCGAAAAGCCGATGGTGCGCTCGATGCTGTCCGAGTCGTTGCGTGCGGTCATTTCGCAGGCGCTGCTGAAGAAGGTTGGCGGCGGTCGTACCGCAGCGTGGGAAATCATGGTCGGCACCCCGGCCATCCGCAACCTGATCCGCGAGGACAAGGTGGCGCAGATGTACTCGGCCATCCAGACTGGCCAGCAGTACGGCATGATGACCCTGGACCAGCACCTGCAGGACCTGGTCAAGCGCAGCCTGATCACCCGAAACCAGGCCCGTGAGTACGCCAAGGACAAGCGCCTGTTCGAGTAAGGCGGGGCAGTAACGGGGCAGCGTGCACCAGTGCGCTGCTGTTCCCGTGTTGTTTCCTCCACCGACCGTTACCTGGTAAACCGCTTTCCGGGAGCCTGCCGTGAACACCACCGCGACCACCATCGATTTCACTTCGTTCCTCAAGCTGATGGCGCACCAGCGCGCCTCGGACCTGTTCATCACTGCGGGCATGCCGCCGGCGATGAAGGTCAACGGCAAGATCTCGCCGATCACGCAGACCCCGCTCACGCCGCAGCAGAGCCGCGACCTGGTCCTCAACGTGATGACCCCGGCGCAGCGCGAGGAATTCGAGAAGACCCACGAATGCAACTTCGCCATCGGCCTGTCCGGTGTCGGCCGCTTCCGCGTCAGCTGCTTCTACCAGCGCAACCAGGTCGGCATGGTGCTGCGTCGCATCGAGACGCGCATTCCGACGGTGGAAGAACTGAGCCTGCCGCCGATCATCAAGACGCTGGCGATGACCAAGCGCGGCATCATCCTGTTCGTCGGTGCCACCGGTACCGGTAAATCGACCTCGCTGGCGGCGATGATCGGTTACCGCAACCAGAACTCGACCGGCCACATCATCACCATCGAAGATCCGATCGAATTCGTGCACAAGCACGAGGGCTGCATCATCACCCAGCGCGAAGTCGGCATCGATACCGACAGCTGGGAAGCCGCGCTGAAGAACACCCTGCGCCAGGCGCCGGACGTGATCATGATTGGCGAGGTGCGTACCCGCGAAGGCATGGACCACGCCATCGCGTTCGCCGAAACCGGCCACCTGGTGCTGTGCACCCTGCATGCCAACAACGCCAACCAGGCGATGGACCGCATCGTCAACTTCTTCCCGGAAGACCGCCGCAACCAGCTGCTGATGGACCTGTCGCTGAATCTCAAGGGCGTGGTCGCGCAGCAGCTGGTGCCGTCGCCCGATGGCCGCTCGCGCAAGGTGGCGATGGAGATCCTGCTGGGCACGCCGCTGGTGCAGGACTACATCCGCGACGGCGAGATCCACAAGCTGAAGGAAGTGATGAAGGACTCGGTCCAGCTGGGCATGAAGACCTTCGACCAGAGCCTGTTCGAGCTGTACCAGGCCGGCGAGATCAGCTACGAGGACGCGCTGCGTTACGCCGATTCGCAGAACGAGGTGCGCCTGCGCATCAAGCTCAGCCAGGGCGGCGACGCGCGCACCCTGTCGCAGGGGCTGGATGGGGTGGAGATCTCCGAAATCCGCTGACCTGGCCGGCAACGGTCATGACCGGATTGATGAATTCCAGTCATGACCGACTGCGGTCCAGCCGGCTCAATCCATCGCCACCGCAGGCGTATCGTCAGCACTCCCCCTCTGGAGTACGACGATGCAGACACGTGAACTCGGCCGCAGCGGCCTGAAGGTTTCCGCCCTGGGCCTGGGTTGCATGGGCCTGACCCATGCCTACGGCCAGCCGGTCGAACCGAGCCAGGGCATCGCCCTGCTGCACGCTGCCGTCGAGCGCGGCGTGACCTTCTTCGACACCGCCGAGGTGTACGGCCCGTACACCAACGAAGACCTGCTCGGCCAGGCCTTGGCGCCCTACCGCGACAGGCTGGTGATCGCCACCAAGTTTGGTTTCAAGGACGCGCGCACCGATGCCGGCCTGGACAGCCGCCCGGAGAACATCCGTGCCGTGGCCGAAGCCAGCCTCAAGCGCATGCGTACCGACTATATCGATCTGTTCTACCAGCACCGCGTCGACCCGAACGTGCCGATCGAGGATGTGGCCGGCACCGTGCGCGACCTGATCGCCGAGGGCAAGGTCGGCCACTTCGGCCTGTCCGAGGCGAGCGCTGCCACCGTGCGTCGCGCGCATGCGGTGCAGCCGGTCACCGCCGTGCAGAGCGAGTACTCGTTGTGGTGGCGCGAACCGGAGCGTGAGCTGCTGCCGACCCTGCAGGAGCTGGGCATCGGCTTCGTGCCGTTCAGCCCGCTGGGCCGCGGCTTCCTGACCGGTGCGATCAACGCCGATACCACCTTCGACGCCAACGACTTCCGTAACAGCGTGCCGCGTTTCGAAGTGGAGGCGCGCCGCGCCAATCAGGCGCTGGTGGATCGCATCAGCACGATTGCGGCAGCGCGCGGTGCGACGCCTGCGCAGGTCGCACTGGCCTGGCTGCTCGCGCAGGCACCGTGGATCGTGCCGATTCCGGGCACCACCAAGGTTCATCGCCTGGAAGAGAACCTGGGCGCGGTCGACCTGCAGCTGGCACCGGAAGAACTGCAACGCATCGCGCAGGCGCTGGACGAAGTGTCGATCGTTGGCGAGCGTTACAACCCGTAGCGTGCGGCACAGGCCAAGGGCTGATCACCGGGTGCGGACCGAGGTGGGTGCGGACCGTTGGTCCGCACACCTCATCCAGCCATCGGCCCGCGCAGCGCATCAAGCACCGTCCGCATCGCCACGGTCACGTGGCGGCGCGAAGGGTAGTACGCGTAGTAGCCATCGAAGTGCGGGCACCAGTCGTCCAGCACTGATTGCAGCCGGCCATCGTCCAGCATCGGCTGCACCTGGTCTTCCGGCAGCCAGGCCAATCCGCTGCCTGCCAGCGCAGCGGTGCGGGTCATGCCCATGGTGTTGAACGTCCACTGGCCGCTCACGCGCACGCTCAGTTCATTGCCGTCCTGGCCGAAATCCCACGGCATCAGCCCACCATGCGTAGGCAGCCGCAGGGTCACGCAGTTGTGCCCGGCCAGGTCGTCCGGATGCCGCGGCACCACGTGCTGGCGGAAGTAGCTGGGCGCCCCGACCACGCGCATGCGCAGCGGCGGGCTGATCGGTACGGCGATCATGTCGCGCGCCAGCCGCTCGCCCAGGCGGATGCCGATGTCGTAGCGCTCGGCCACGATGTCGGCCAACCCGTAGTCGGCCGCCAGTTCCACCTTCAAATCCGGATACTGCCGCAGCAACGGCGCCAGCCTGGGCCAGGCGATGTACTCGGCGGCGTGGCCGGTGGCATTGATGCGGATGGTGCCGGCCGGGCGTTCACGGTACTCGGCCAGCGCGGCCAGCCCGTCCTCGATCTCGGCCAGGCGCGGGGCCAGGGTATCGAGCAGGCGGGCACCGGCTTCGGTGGTCGAGACGCTGCGGGTGGTGCGGGTCAGCAGGCGCACGCCCAGGCGCTGCTCCAGTCCGCGCATGGCATGGCTGAGCGCGGACTGGGACACGCCCAGTTGGGCGGCAGCCTTGGTGAAGCTGCCCTCGCGGGCAACGTGGACAAAGGCCTGCAGATCGTTGAGATTTTCGCGGGGCATGCGGGGATGATACGGCCGGGCTGCGCCCGGCACCTGCCGAAACAACGTCAACGTCAAAAGCTGGCTTCCTGTGGAAGGCGAGGTGGCTCAGGTCGCGGGGGACGGCGCAAGTACGTCCATGTAGCCTCGGTCGCGCCATCCATGGCGCTCACGCCCCCGCAACCGGACCCACCCCGCCTTCGACAGTTTCCCGCTGCTGTCGGTGGGTGCCGACCGTTGGTCGGCACGGGATCCGGCCCCACTACGTGAGGGTGTGTCGATTTCTGCGTCTGTGGTTCGTCAAATGAATGACTTCAACAACGGGGGCTGCACATGAGCACTGGCACCAAGCCGAAAGGCCCGGCCTCGTACTTCCCCTCCATCGAGAAGACCTACGGGCAGCCGGTGGCGCACTGGTTCGGGCTGCTGGCGGGGAAGAAGGGCCTGAAACACATGGAACTGGTCAGCTTCCTGAAGAGCGAGCACGGCCTGGGCCATGGCCACGCCAACGCGCTGGTGGCATACCACCTGGCCGGCAAGGGGTAACCAGCGGCCGGCGGAGGGCAGGGTGGGACGCATTCAGCTGAACGATTTCATCTGCAACTGTCATGCGGATCGTGTCTAATAGCGCTCCCCACCTGCTGTTCCCCCACCCGCATGTCCCTTCCCTCCCATGGCCCCGCGCCGTGCGACGACGCTGACGGCCACCTGGTCACCGCCGGTCCGCTGACCCCGCCGCCCGACAGCGCCGGCACCACCGCCGACGACAAAGCGCTGCGTCACTCGATCGCCGAGGACGTGCAGGGCATGGTGCTGGCCACGATGGTGGCCTCGCTGGGCCTGGCCATCTTCGCCAAGGGCGGGCTGATGATCGGCGGCATGGCGGGCATGGCCTTCCTGCTGCACTACGCGATGGGCTGGAACTTCGGCCTGGTGTTCGTGCTGGTCAACCTGCCGTTCTACTGGGTGGCGCTGCGGCGCATGGGCTGGGAATTCACCCTGAAGACCTTCGCCGCGGTCACCGCCTGTGGCGTGCTGACCGACCTGCTGCCGCGCTGGATCGACTTCTCGCACATCAACCCGCTGTACTCGGCGATTGTCGGCGGTGCGTTGTCCGGCCTGGGCATCCTGTTCTTCATCCGCCACCGTGCAAGCCTTGGCGGCATCGGCATCCTGGCGGTGTACCTGCAGCGCACCCGTGGCTGGAGCGCGGGCAAGGTGCAGATGTCCTACGACGCGTGCCTGATGGTGGCCGCGTTCTTCGTGTTGTCGCCGTCGAAGGTGCTGTATTCGGCCATCGGCGCGGTGGTGCTCAGCCTGGTGCTGATGTTCAACCACCGCCCCGGCCGCTACATGGGCGTGTGACGTTCAACGGTGTTGCCGGCCAGCGGCCGGCACTACCGGAACCCATGCATGGCAGCGCCGGGCCATGCCCGGCGGATATCCATCAGCGGGCGGCAGCCTTCAACCACGGCGGCGACAGCATCAGCAGCCGCGCATGCACCGGGCAATCCTCGGCGTGCGCACCGGGCAGGTAGCCCAGGCTCATCAGGAATTCGCCGGTGATCTCGCCGCCGGTGAAGCGGAACGTCTTCTTGAACAGCTTCACCCAGTCGGCCTTGCTGCGCGGGTGGTGCGCATCCAGCCACGCCGCGAAGCTGCCATGGCTGGCCCGCAACTGCTGGATCACCTGCGCGTTGTGGATCGCCGCCCGTACCTTCAGCCGGTTGCGGATGATGCCTGCGTCCGACAGCAGGCGCTCGATGTCCTGCTCGGCATACGCCGCCACGCGGTCGACATCGAAGCCGTCGTAGGCCGCGCGGAAGCCCTCGCGCTTCTTCAGGATCGTTTCCCAGCTGAGGCCGGCCTGGTTGATTTCCAGCACCAGCCGCTCGAACAGCTCGCGCTCGTCACGCTGCGGGAAGCCGTACTCGTTGGCGTGGTAATAGTCGTGCACCGGATGGCCCGGGGCGATGAGGCAGTAGCCGCTCATGGGGAAGGCTCGTTGGAATCGGATTCGGATTCGGGATCGATGGCCACCGCAGGGTGCCCGCCGATGGACAGCATCGGCCAGCGCGGTGGAATGAGCGTGAGTCTGCCGTCACGCAGGGCCTGGTTGATCGTCTCGGCCTGGCCGCTGACGGTGCCGAACAGCGCACCGGCCCGGCGCCACTGGGAATCCTTGCCACGTGCGTACAGCACGCAGTCCGGTCCACGGTGGGTGTTCAGCTCGCACAGCAGCACCTCGCCGGTACCATCGCCGTCCAGGTCGCGATGCACGATCAGGCAGTCGCGCTCGCTCTGGGCGCAGGATTCGCCATTGATCGATCGGGTGGCCAGAGCTTTCCACCAGTCGTCCGGTGGAGAACTGGATCCCTTGGCCAGCTTCAGCGCGCGCTGCAGGGCGGCGACGTCCTGCGGCCCCTTGTCGAGGCGGTGGCCGTCGTCCCAGCGTGAGGTGCGTGCCAGTGCAGCAGCGATCACCTGTGGCGCGTTGGCATCGGCGGTGATGGCCGGATCGCGCTGCAGTTCGCGCAGCGCCCGCACGCCACGGCGCCCCAGATCGAAGCGCAGCACGTTGACGTCGCTGCTGGTGATCGCCGGCGGATCCGCACGCAGGCGCGCCAGCTGGCTGGACAGGGTCAGCCGCACCGGATCCAGCAGCGGCGAGTTGCCCAGCAGTGCCAGTGCCAGCACCGCCCAGCACATCCAGCGGTTGACCGGCTCCAGCATCTGCAGCCAGCGGCGCTGCCGGCGCAGCACCGCCAGCGCGTAGCCCACGGCATAGCCGGCCGTGGCCAATGCGACGAGCACCGCCCAGAAGCGATCCAGGGTCCAGCCGTACTGCGCCACGCGCAGGCCCAATGCATACAGTGCCAGCGCGGCGTAAACCGGCAGTGTCAGCAGGCTGGCTTCGACCAGCCTGCGCAGCACCAGAGGGTAGGAGACACTGTCTTCCCCCTGCTGGTAGACCGCATTGGTGAACGTCACCAGCAGCAGCGACACCACCACCAGCAGGCTGGCGGCCGAACGGGTCTTCCACAGCGGTTCCAGCCCGGTAAGCGGCAGGCTCAGCACGAACAATACGGCGATGAACGACAGCAGCGGCAGCAGCCCGCGGCAGATCGCGAACAGCACCTGGCGGGTGATCTGGATCGCACGGTGCTGGGTGCGCCCGATCAGCACGCCGAACCCGGCCAGGCTGCCGGTGGCCAGTGCGATGAAAGCGTCCTGCCGGAACAGGTCGCGGAAGACATTCACGTCCAGCAGTTGGAACAGCGCTGCCCACAGCCACAGCAGCAGCCAGGTCAGCCCGGTGAACAGCGCCGCCAAAGCGAGGGTCAAACCGTTCTGCCAGGCGCGCTCGAACAACTCGGGGTAGCTGGCGCGCCAGTGCCCATGCTGCAGCTGGAACTGCCACCAGGGCAGTGCCACGAACACCGCCACGCCCATGCCCAGGGTCAACGGAAACTGCAGCGCGCCCGACTCCAGTGCGGTCTCGCCATTGAGGTTCCAGCCGATCCAGGCGGCCAGCGCCAGCACCACCGCCGAGCCGAGCACGGCCTGCAGCCACAGTCGGCGCTGGCCCAGCTCGACCAGGCTCAGCGCCACCGCGCTGGGAATGGCCAGCACCCAGGCGTACCAGCAGTAGCGCCAGCCGATATCGCGGAATGGCCAGGCATCGGACAGCTCCTGCGCGGCATACAGCATCAGGCCCTGCAGCAGGGCAAGCAGGACGATGGCGCTGCGTGCCGGCAGGGTCAGGGGCGAAGAAGACGGCATCAATGACCTTCCGTGGCAAAGCACCATCCTAGCCCATCGTGGTTCGGCGCCATCGCGCGACCATCCCGCCCCCAGCAGGTAGAATGGGCCCATGCCTGTAATGCCGACCTCCCTTGCCGATCACCTGCTCGTCGCGCTGCCGTCGCTGCTCGACGCGACCTTTGCCCGCAGCGTCGCGCTGATCTGCCAGCACGACGAGAACGGGGCGATGGGCGTGCTGGTCAACCAGCCTTCCGAATACACGCTGGGTGAAGTGCTCGCGCAGATGGACATCACCACCGGTGATGGCGACCTGCAGGCGCGCATGGTGCTCAATGGCGGCCCGGTGCATCCCGAGCGCGGCTTCGTCATCCATGACGACGCGCGCGCGTGGGATTCCAGCCTGACCGTGGGCCACGGCCTGTACCTGACCACCTCGCGCGACATCCTCGAAGCGATGGCGCGCGGCGAAGGCCCGGCCAATGCGGTGGTCACCCTCGGCTGTGCCGGTTGGGGCGCAGGGCAGCTGGAAAGCGAGCTGTCCGAGAACAGCTGGCTGACCGTGCCGGCCGATGCCGAGCTGGTGTTCCAGCTGCCGCTGGAGCAGCGCTGGCAGGGTGCGGCTTCGCGTATCGGTGTCGACCTGTTCCGGCTGACTGACTACAGCGGCCATGTCTGAGCCCATCACGCCCGCACCGGATTCTGCTGCCCCGGCCATCCGTCGTGACGGCACGGTCCTGGGTTTTGATGTCGGCTCGCGGCGGATCGGCGTGGCCATCGGCAGTGCCTTTGCCGCGCATGCGCGCGCGGTGGCGGTGGTCGATGTGCACGGCAACGGCCCGGACTGGACCGCGATCGAACGCCTGCTCAAGGAATGGAAGCCCGACGGCCTGGTGGTCGGCGACCCGCTGACCCTGGACGGCCAGGACCAGCCCAACCGCAAGCGTGCGCAGGGCTTTGCCCGCCAGCTGCGGGAGCGCTTCAAGCTGCCGGTGGTGATGATCGACGAGCGTTCCAGCTCGGTCGAGGCTGCCCGCCGTTTCGCCGTCGAGCGCGCCGAAGGGCGCAAGCGTCGCCGTGATGCGGCCGCCCTCGACGCCGTGGCCGCGGCGGTGATCATCGACCGCTGGCTGTCGTCCCCCGACGACGCCACCCCCATTCCCTGACTGCACGACTCCCGCCATGACTGCCCAGCAAATCGATGTCTCCGGACGCCTGCGCCACCTGCTGACCCTGGAGGGCCTGCCGCGCGAAACCCTGCTGCAGTTGCTCGATCGGGCTGGGCAGATCCGCGACGCCGCAGTCGGCCGTGTCGGCAACAAGCGCCACGTGCTGGCTGGTTCGGCGGTGTGCACGCTGTTCTTCGAGCCGTCCACGCGCACCCGCAGCTCGTTCCAGCTGGCCGCGCAGCGCCTCGGGGCCGATGTGCTGAACTTCGATGCCTCGACCTCGTCCACGCGCAAGGGCGAAACCGCCTGCGACACGCTGCGCAACCTGGAAGCGATGGGCGTGCGCGGCTTCGTGGTGCGCCACCCCGATGACGGCGCCGTGGCCGCGCTTGCCGACGCTGCGGGCGAGGGCACCGCGCTGATCAATGCCGGCGACGGCCGCAGTTCGCACCCCACCCAGGGCCTGCTCGACATGCTGACCCTGCGCCAGGCCAAGGGCCCGGATTTCTCGAAGCTGAAAGTGGTGATCGTCGGCGATGTGAAGCACTCGCGGGTGGCCCGCACCGACCTGCACGCGCTGCGCACGCTGGGCGTGGGCGAGATCCGCGTATGCGGCCCGCAGTCGCTGCTGCCGGATGATGAGACCCTGAAGGGCTGCGTGGTCGGCGATGATTTCGACGCGATGCTGGAAGGCGTCGACGCGCTGATGATGCTGCGCCTGCAGCGCGAGCGCATGGAAGAAGGCCTGGTGCCGTCGCTGGAGCAGTACCACGCGCAGTACGGCCTGACCCGCGAGCGCCTGGCGCGTGCCGGCAAGGATGCGGCCGTGTTGCACCCGGGCCCGATCAACCGTGGCGTGGAAGTGACCGATGACGTGGCCGATGGCCCGCAATCGTGGGTGCTGCGCCAGGTCGCCAACGGCGTCGCGGTGCGCATGGCCGTGCTGGAAACCTTGCTGGGCTGAGCACTTTGGTGGGTGCCGACCGTTGGTCGGCACGGCTGATCTGTCCTCATCCGGCCCGGTGGGTACCGACCGTTG